>PKTQ01000234.1 GCA_002869085.1 Hyphomicrobiales bacterium
CCGGGCCGCATCGCCCTGTTCGAAGGCAGTATCGGCTTGTCCTATCGCGATCATCAGGAGCGGGACACCGGCTTTAATGATGTGCTGCGCGAGTTGTTTCCCGATCTCGAGGTGGCGGTGCGCCGCCCCACCCATGACAGCCATGAGGAGGCCTACAAGGCCACCTTGGAGTTGCTGGAGGACGATGCCGGCATTCAGGGCATCTACAATGTCGGCGGCGGGCTGCGCGGCAATGTCCAGGCCCTCAAGGAGCGCGGCCGCTCCCACGACATGGTCTGCATCGGTCATGAGCTGACCAGCCTGAACCGCCAGTTCCTGATCGACGGCATCCTCGATGCGGTGATCGACCAGAGCCCGGCGCTGCAGACCATGGAGGCGGCCCGGCTGCTTTACGAGTTCCATGCCCAGGGCGGCCAGGTCAGCCCGCCCCGTGCCCCTGATGTGAAGATCTATTTGCGTGAGAACATGCCGTAACCCACTTCTGCGAAAAGTGGGAACCGGTTTTTGGCAGCTAGAATGAGGAGCGAGACTATGGAACCTGTGCGATGGGGAATTCTGAGCACCGCCCGCATCGGCCTCGATCAGGTCATTCCGGCGATGATGCAAAGCGAGTTGTGCGATATCCGCGCCATCGCCTCGCGCGATCGGTCCAGGGGGCAGGCGGCGGCAGAAAGGCTCGGCATTCCCAAGGCCTATGACAGCTATGCCGGCCTGCTGGCCGACCCGGACATCGAGGCCATTTATAATCCGCTGCCCAATCATCTGCATGTGCCCCTGTCGATCGAGGCCCTGGCCGCCGGCAAGCATGTGCTGTGCGAAAAGCCCATCGGCCTCAACGCCGCCGAGACCGCCGATCTGCTGGCGGCGCGCGATCAGGGCGATCGTCTGATCGTCGAGGCGTTTATGGTGCGCCATCACCCGCAATGGCAGCGGGCGCGCGAGATCCTGCGCTCCGGCGAGATCGGGCCGCTGCGCCTCATTCAGTCCACTTTCAGCTTTTTCAACGACAATCCGCGGGATATCCGCAACCGGCCCGAGACCGGCGGCGGCGCCCTTTACGATATCGGCGTCTATCCGATCACCGCCGCCCGCTATTTCCTTGCCAGCGAGCCGAAGCGCGTGTTCGGCGCCATCCGGCAGGACCCGGATTTCGGCACCGATATCCTCACCAGCGGCATGATGGAGTTTGAGGACGCCATGGCGGTGTTCACCGTCTCGACCCAAATGGTGCCCTATCAGCGCCTGCATCTGTTCGCTGCGAAGGGCCGCATCGAAATCCGCATCCCCTATAACGCCCCCTCTGATGCCGAAACCCGGATCTATCTCGATGACGGCTCCGGCCTCGGCGATGTTTCGGCCCGCTCTGAGACCATCGCTCCTTGCGATCAGTATCGGCTGCAGGCGGAACGGTTCGGGCGCTGTGTGCGCGGGCTGGAGACACCGGAGTTTCCGCTCGAGGACAGCCTGGCCCAGATGCGCCTCGTGGATGCGATCTTCGCTTCGGCAAGATCCGGGCAATGGATCGACATGCCGGCCTGATCCGGTGGCCATCTGGACAATCCGGGTAAAATCGCCATAACTAACAAAAAAACAAAGAGAGGCCCGATGTCGATCGAACCCGCTTCCGCTAAGGATATGTCCGAGCTCACCCGGCGCATTGCCGCCTATAACGCCGAGCGCCCAGGCGTGATCGCGCTGCGCGACAATAACCGCCAGCAGCTCCTGAAAAAGCTCATGCCCTATGCCGCCCTAGTGGTCATTGCCGCTGTTGCAGCGGCCTTCCTCGCCCACTGGCTGGTGGCCGTCGCCGTTGCGGTGCTCGGCGGCGGCGCGCTCATTGCCGCCTGGCTGTGGCAGTCGGTCGATGCCGACGCGCCCGCCGACGCGCTCAATGAGCGCATGCGCAGCGAGGTGCTGCCGGCCATTTTTCACGATATCGACGATTTCAATTTCGAGGCCAATGTGTACGGCTTCCTGGATGAGATTCCTGGCGCCATCATGCCCGCCTATGACAAGGGCGAATGGGGCGATCTGATCGAGGGCAGCTATCGCGGCCGCGACTTTGCCATCAATGAGCTGCATCTGATTGCTGAGGAGCGCAGCGCCGCCAACACCGGCAACACCGGCGCCGCCACCCGCAATGTCACCCGCTTCAAGGGGGTCGCCATCCAGGCCCGGCTCGCCCGCAAGGTGCCGGAGACGCTGATCCTGCGCAAGGGCCGCGCCGCCGCCGCCCGCTGGATCGCCAAAAAGCTCGGCGCCGCGCTCAAAGAGCCCCATGTGGAGACCGGGGACAGCGAATTCGACCGCCGCCACGAGGTGCATTGCCGCGATGAGAAATACGCCCGGGCGGTCTTTTCCGCCGACGGTATCAAACGGTTTCACGCCATGCAGCAGCAATATTCCACCGGCGATTTTCAGTTTGTCGCCCGCAAGCGCACCCTGACCATGATGATCGAGCAAAGCCATGATTTCTTCGAAATCCCGCTGATCGAACATCCCTTCGACGAAGCGCGCGACGTGCCGCGCCTGCGCGAGGAGATCGAGGGTTTTCTGGCCCTCTTGGCGGAGATGGACCGGTTGCTCGATGTGAAAGCGCCTGAATGAGGCGCGCGGGCGGCGCTGCGGGGCTGCGCCGCGACTTGAAAATGATTCCAAGATCAGCTTTGTATATTGCCATGAGTCCCGGCTCAGGAAATAGTCGGCTGCCGGCCGCGCCGCGGCGGCCCGGGTTTGATAACCGCCCAATCGTTCGGATCATGAAGTGATGAATACCGCCTCCGACAGACGCCCGCCCGATCTCAGCATCGCTTTTGGCGAATTTTGCCCGGAAGTTCAATTTGCCGAAGGCCATGTTCTGCGCCGGAAGGGCGTGCACTACGCCGACATGTATATCCTGCTGGAGGGTGAGGCCTCGGTCGATGTCGAACCGGACACCCATCAGATGCCGCCGATCCGTGTCGTCGAGGGCGACATGGTCGGCGAGATCGGCTTTCTGCGCGGCGTTGCCGCCACCGCTACTGTCATCGCCCTGACCCCCCTGCGCGCCCTGGTGGTCGATGATGCGACTTTGCGGCGCATCGAGAAAGAAGCACCTGATCTGGCGGTGGCGTTTCACCGCGATCTTGTCCACACCGCCGATGACCGCACCGCCTTCAATCTGGCCTATGGCTCCGAATTTCCCCACAGCGCCGAAGCCAAAGAGATCGAGGTGCTGCTCTGCCGCAACGAGGAGATGCTGCGCAGCGCCCAGGCGCTCAGATATGAGGTTTATTGCCGCGAATTGGGGCGCGATTCGCCCAATGCCGACCATGAGATGGGCATTATCCGCGACGAGCTCGACGCCTTCAGCCACACTTTGATCGCCGTGTGCGACGAGGAAGTGGTCGGCACCCTGCGCGCCGCCTTCACCAAGGACGGGCCGCTCGGCATCATCGAATCGCTCTATTGCATGCAGGACTCGGAAATGCACCCCCATGCCACCGGCATATCGAACAAATTCATCGTCAAGCGCTCGGAACGCGGCGGCCCGGCGGCGATCAAGCTGGTGGCCGGCCTTGCCCGTTTTGCCCGCCGGCACGATATCCGCGAATGCTATATGGACTGCGTGCCCCAGCTCCTGCACTATTACCGCGCTCTCGGCTTCAAGGTGGCGGGGCCGGAATTCATGCATGCCGAAAACGGCCCCTCCATCCCTCTGAAGATCGATCTGCTGCGCTATAATGACCGGCTCTGCGCCGAGATGAACGAGCGCCGCAAGATCACCCTGTTCGTGAAGGCGGCGGCGCTCAAGCTGCTCGGCCGTTTCGGACGCTCCGGCGCCGGCGCCTGAGCGGCGCACCTGGTCAGTCCGCGTCACGCACCAGCCGGTAGCCGGCGTGGCAGGTGGTGCAATTATTCAGCAAAACGCTTAACTGGCGCACAATCTCAGCCCCATCGCCCATATCCTCGGCTTCCGCCGCCAGCTCATCCCAATATTGATGGGTCGCCGCCCCCAGCGCGGCAAAGGCGGGTGGAAATTTGATCGCCAGCGAGCGCGGCGCCTGGTTGGCGGTCCGCCGGCCCGAGCGTTTGGCCGCCTCGGCGACCATTTTCATATTTCCCGCCGCCAGCCCGCTCATCACCTGCTGCAGGCTTTCCACGAAACCGCGCATTTCCGAGAGAACAAACTCATGCTCGGTTTCATTCAGCCGCACCGGCCGGCGCGTGTCCGCGGCCTCACCATTGCCGGACCATATCGCCGCCGGCAGCAGGATCGCCCCGGCAATCAAAAACTGTGTTGTCGATTTCATGCCGGCTCGCTCCGCCTTCATCCATTCCCATGACGGCGAGCTTATAGCACGCGGCCAGCCCCTAAAACCATTTCAGGTGCCGGAACACCCACACCAGGGCCAGCACCAGCACCGCCAATATTGCGCTGAACGCCCAGAACGCCCAGGGCACATCGGCGCCCGGTATGCCGCCCACATTGATGCCGAGCAGGCCGGTCAGGAAACCAAGCGGCAGGAAGATCGCCGCCACCACCGAGAGAATATAGGTGTTGTGGTTGAGCCGGTCGGCCAGCATGTTGGCAAGCTCGTCCTTGACGATCTGCGCCCGCTCGCGGATCGTGTCCAGATCCTCCACATAGCGGGTGATGCGGTCGTGATTTTCGAGCAGATGGCGTTTCTGCGCCACGTCGAGCCAGTCCAGGTCCAAATTCCATAGCTGCCTGATGGCATCGCGCAGCGGCGCCATGTGGCGCCGAAGGATGATCGCGGTCTTGCGCACCTGCACAATGGCATTGCGCTGCTTGATATCGGCACTGTCCAGCAGGCTTTCCTCAATATCGTCGATACTCTCGTCGAGATTGGTGAACACCGGCTCCATGCGGTCGAGCAGACGGATCAGCAGCAGGTTGAGAAACCCGCCGGTGCTGTCCGGCCCGCTGCCGGCGATGATCTTGCGCTCAATATCGAGCACCGCCTGCAATTGGCGCTTCTGGGTGCTGACGATCCACCCGGCATCGGCATAGATCCGGATCGACACCATATCCTCCGGCGCCGATTCCGCGTTCAGATTGACCCCGCGCAGGATCACCAGCGCCCGCTGGTCGATCTCCAGCGTGCGCGGCCGGATATCCTCGGCCAGCAGCGCATTGATCACCAGGGGCTCCAGCGCCGGCTCATGCGCCTCAAGCCAGTCGCGCGCGCCGGGCCGGTTGACATCGAGATGGGTCCATAGCGGCCCGCCCTCGCCGAGCCGGTGGCTGAAAATTACGGCTGTGTCATCCATGGCTGTCCCTTGCCCCCATCCCGCGCGCGAAGGCCGGCCGAAGCGCCGGCCCGCCGGGCACCACTATATCGTGAATGGAGGCCCTTGGAACATCCGAATGCGGCGTTCAGTCCCGAACGGGTTCAGGCAGCAGGGACCGGACCTTTCTAAAGCCCCCCAGCGCCGTCTCGGCCATTTGGGAGATCTCCGCCTCGCCCATCGGGGTCGACAGCATGCCGGTGCAGGTATGGATCATCATGATGCCGGCGCCGTACATATGCTCGATAAAGCCTTGCGCCGCCGCCAGTTCCGGCGCGGTTTCGAAGCTTTCGCGGTAGTTCTTCGGCGGCCTTGGCTTGAAGTGAATCCGGAACATCGAGCCGGTGCCGGTAATACAGGCCGGGATATCCGCCAGCCGGATTGCCTCGCCGATCTGCGCTCGCGCCGTATCGCCGAGCCGGTTCAGGCGCGCGACCGCGTCGCGGTCATAAAGCGCCATCGCCGCCTGCCCGGCGGTCATGGTCACCGGATTGGCCGAAAACGTGCCCGAATGCGGTAGACGCAGACCATGCGCGCCGGTCTCGAATACCGACATTGCCTCCTCGCTGCCGGCCAGCGCCCCCACCGGGAATCCGCCGCCGATCATCTTGCCCATGGTGGTGAGGTCGGGCTGGTCGTCATAGCGTTCCTGCACCCCGCCATATTCGGTGCGGAAGGTGATCACCTCGTCGAAGATCAGCAGCGCCCCATGGGCGCGCGTCCATTGCCGCAAGGCCTGCACGAAGGCGGGCGAAGCCGGGGTCAGTCCGGCCCGGTGCGGCACCGGGTCGAGCAGCACCGCCGCGATTTCCTCGCCGTGAGGCTCGAGCCGCGCCAGCGCCTGCTCCGGATCGTTGAACGGCAGGATAATGACATCATCGACCACGCCGGGCGGCGTGCCACGGGCCAGCGGCACCGCATTGGGCTCGGCTTCCGCGCCCCAATTGTCCGGTTTTGGGGCCTGGCTGACCTCGGCATAGTCATAGGCGCCGTGATAGGTGCCCTCGACCTTGGCGATCTTCGCCCGGCCGGTAAAGGCCCGGGCCGCCTTCAGCCCGGCCATCACCGCCTCGGTGCCCGAATTGATGAAACGGATCTTGTCGAAGCCTTTAGCCCGCTCGCACAGCGCCCGCGCATAGGTCACTTCGGTCTCGGTGGCCATGGTGAAGGCGGTGCCGCGGGAGACCGCCTCAGTGACCGCGGCGGTGATCTGGGGGTGGGCATGGCCATGGATCAGCGCGGCCATATTGTTGGCAAAATCAATGCGCTCCACCCCGTCCACATCCGTCACCCGGCAGCCGGTGCCGAAGGCGGCGTAGAAAGGCGTGCCGCCGGGGCGCAGCAGGGTGTTGCGGCTGACCCCGCCCGGCAGATATTTGAGCGCCTCGCGATAAAGATCGGCACTGCGTGTCATGATGTGTAACTCCTGAAAGCCCGTGTGATCGGGCGTCGCCGCGCCCGGCTCAATGAGCGGCCGGATAATCCGAGTCCAGGGCCGAGTCGAACACCGCCTCGTCCGCGCCGGAAATCGCCGGCGAGTCCGCCATGGCGGTGTTCAGCGCCTCGGCCAGTTCCGATTCGATCTTCTCCAGCTCGTCCTCGAAAAAGAAGCTGTTGCCGTCGATTGGCTTCAGCAGCGCCACATTATTGGTGTTCCGGTCATATTTGGCGTGAAACACCCGGTCCATCCATTCCATGTTGCGCGACTCGCTGAATTTCAGCGCGAACACCGTTTCCCCGTTCAGTTCCGAGGTGCCCATCAGCGACATCTTGCCGGCTGACGTGGTCATGGAAATATGGCGCGACGGGCGGTTGATCGAGGACAGGGAGCGGTAGATGCGGTTGAAAATCAGGATCACATCGGCCAGCGGCGCGGTGTAATAATGGTGCTCGCCGGTGGGCCGGGCGCAATACATGGAGTGGAACCCGACCATCAGCGTGCCTTGGATATTGCCGAGATCGATCCAGTTCTGCGCCGAGCGTTCAATATCGATGCTGCCGTCCTCATGCGCGAACAGGCTGATATGCTTCATCATCGGGCTCTGGCTGCGCACCATCACCCCATGCGCCTGCAGGCGGCGGATGGCGGCGATCGTCATCGGGTTCAGCAATTCGGTCGGGGTCGAGAAATGCGCCATCCACGCCAGTTGGATGCCGTTGTCATGCAGCTTGTCGAACACTTTCAGCATGCGCTCATATTTCCGGGTCAGCACCATTTCCGGCTGATAGGTCAGGGCGCGGGTCGCCAGCCGCACCGTGCGCACATGCGTGAGCGCCGGGTCATCGATCAGCGCGTCCACATATTGCTCCAGCCGTTCGGGCGGCATGAAACCGCCATCGCCGCCGGTGATCAGCAGATCGGTGACCTCGGTGTGCTGGCGCAAATATTCATGCACCTGCGCCACGTCGTGCTGCAGAAACATGTCCTCGTCGCCCCGCACCTGGGCATGGCGGAAACAATAGGTGCAGAACGAAAAGCAGTGCTGGGTCGATTTGTCGAAAATCAACTGGGTTTGCGGATATTTATGCTGGCTGCCGGCCAGAATCTGCAACACCCCGTCTTCCGCCTGGAACCAGGGCTTGTTCAGGAGCTGGTTGCCGTCATGCGGATTGGTGTCCTTCATATAGTCTTCCGCCACCTTGCGGCGCTCGGCCCCCGGCGCGGCGGCCTTGTATTTGGCCACCACATCGGCGCGGATCATGCCCGGCTGCGGAAACACCAGCTGGAAGATGGAATCGGTCTCATATTTGTTCCAGTTGATGGCGTTCAGCGTGTGGCGTGTCGCCAGGAAGCGATAGACCTCGACGAACAATTCCCGCTCGGTGATATGACCGATATCGACCTTGTTCTGATGTAGAATTTCCACCACCCGCCGGAAGCCGGTGAGGCCGGTATAATTTTCCTGCTTGGTGAACATCGGCTGATCGGTGCGCGCCAGCGACGAAAAGGCCGGATATTGCCGGTGCAGCCGGTTCACAAGGCCATTGGGTAGCAGGTTTTCCTCTGCGATGATCCGGACCGCTTCTTCCGGGTATCCACCCTCGGCCAGCACCCGCTCCACATCGATCCGGCTTTCTGCCGTCACATCCAGCATGTTTTTTCCTCCGCCGTTTCCTCGTGCCCGGCGGCGAGAGCCGGCCGGGTCAGTGTATCGATCGGCAATGCGTTCCGTCCGGAACCTAATCAAGCCCCTATCATATCGCAAACGATGCTTTCACATGAAGTCATTACATTTCGTAATGATGAAGGCTGCGCCAGGCCCGGATCGGCCGGGCCGGGAATCAGGGCGTTTCAGGCGGCGATGGCGGTGCTGAGCCAGTCCCGGAATCTGGCCAGCGGCACATATTGCGCCCGCCCCATCGGCCACACCAGATAATAGGCGCCGACGCTCTTGATCGGCGCCCCGACCGCATGCACCAGCCGGCCTTCTTCAAGATCGCGCGCGATCAGAAACTCCGGCAGCAGCGCCGCCCCCAGCCCGTGAATCGCCGCCTGGGCCATGGTGCCGAACTGGTCGAACAGCATGCCGGTCAGCGCCGGCGGCGTGACCTGATTGGCCTCGAACCAATGCTCCCAGGCATTGGGCCTGGTGTTCAGATGCAGCAGCGGCTGGGTGAGCAGGTCTTCAGGCCGGCGCAGCGCCCGGTCGCGCTTGAAGGCGGGCGCGCATACCGGCGCCACCGTTTCGGTCATCAGTTCCAGATATTCCACGCCCGGCCAGTCGGTATCGCCGAAATGGATCGCCGCATCGAGCTTCTCGTCAGTGAAGTCGAACGGCTTCAGCCTTGTGGTCAGATTGACGGTGATCTGCGGATAGAGTTCCGCGAACTCGCCCAGCCGGGGGGCCAGCCAGCGCATGCCGAAGGTCGGCAGAATCGCCAGATTGAGGCTGCCCCCGGACGGATTGGCCTTCAGCATCAGCGAGGCCTTGGCGATCTGGTTGAGCGCATCGCGGATCTGTTCGGCATAGTCCGCCCCGGCCTGGGTCAGGCTGAGGCGCTTCTTGTCGCGCACGAACAGCGCCACTCCCAATTGCCGTTCCAGATTCTGAATCTGCCGGCTCACCGCCCCTTGGGTCAGCGCCAATTGCTCGGCAACCTGGGTGACGCTGCCAAGGCGCGCCACCCCCTCAAAGGCCAGCAGCGCGTTGATCGAGGGCAGAAAACGTCTCGGCACCACCATAATATTCCCTCAACTCATGACATATGCGCAATTGTCGATTTACCGGTTTGATTTTCCGCATGTAATTTCAAAAAAATCAAGCCATCATGCGGGAATTGGCCGGTTTGGCTGCTGCGTGAGGCGGGAATCTGCCATATTGGGGCGGAATCAAGAGGAGAGGCAGATGAAACACAGCGATATTCTGGCCGCCAGCGGCCTCAATACGGCCGGGCTTACCGGCGGCACCCTGCCGGTCGCGAGCCCCATTGACGGGGCCGAGCTCGCCCGGCTGCACGCCCATTCCGCCGCCGAGGCCGGCGAGATGATCGACCGGGCCGATGCGGCGTTTCAGCGCTGGCGGGACGTGCCGGCCCCGCGCCGAGGCGAGTTCGTGCGCCTGCTCGGCGAGGAGCTGCGCCGGGACAAGCAAAGCCTCGGCGCGCTGGTGACTCTGGAATGCGGCAAGATCCTGCAAGAAGGCCTCGGCGAGGTGCAGGAGATGATTGATATCTGCGATTTCGCCGTCGGCCTTAGCCGCCAGCTCTACGGCCTGACCATCGCCTCCGAGCGCCCCGGCCATGCCATGCGCGAAACCTGGCATCCGCTCGGTCCCTGCGGCGTCATCACCGCCTTCAACTTCCCCGTGGCGCCCTGGTGCTGGAACGCGGCGCTGGCCCTGGTCTGCGGCGATCCGGTGATCTGGAAGCCCTCGGAAAAAACCCCGCTCACCGCCCTTGCGGTGCAGAACATCTGCGAGCGGGCGCGGGCGCGCTTCGGGC
>PKTQ01000403.1 GCA_002869085.1 Hyphomicrobiales bacterium
CCAGCATCGAGCGCGACGACATGTCGCCCGCCGCCATGGCCAGCGCATTGACGCCGCGGATCTTGTCGATCACCTCGCGGAACACCTCCTGTTCGCCCAGCACCGCCGCGCTTTCATGCGAGCTGGCATAGAGCGGCGCGGTCAGATAGCTGTGCTGGGCCATGCAGTGATTGGCCAGCCGGGTGGTGATTTCGAAAATATTCAGATCCGAGCCCCGGGTCAGGCCGCCCATCACCGAGATGATCTCCAGATCCGGCCGGTTGACGCCGCGCACCGCCCTTGTGGCGAAATTGAGCGTATTGCCCCAGGACATGCCGAACCGGTGCATATGCGCATCGGCCAGGATATCCGACAGATGCAGGCCGAGCGCCGTGCCGACCATATATTGCACCATGCCCGCATCGGCCACATTGGGCGCGACGCTGGCATGGTCGAGCCCGAAACTGTCCACCAGCTTCATCTCCGCCTCGGCGCAGGCGCTATAGGGCGAATTGATCACCACCCGGATAATGCCGCGCCGCCGCGCCTCGCCCAGCGCCTGGTTGACCCGCAGCCGGGTCACCCCGAACCGCGCCGCCGCCCCGGCCTGGGTCATGCCTTCGATCTCGCAGGCCCAGGCGAGCCGCACGAGGAAGCGCTCCTCCTCATCGAATTGCGGGGTTTTCAGAAGGCTGGGCATGGCTCAGCGCGCGTCCAGAAGCGCCTGCGCGAGCTCGGCGAAACCATCGGCCGCCCGGGCTTTGGTGACCCAGCTCGGCGGCGTGGTCAGTGTAAAATCATGCACATTGGCCACCCCGACCGAATTTTCGAAAAAGTCGAACATCGGCTGGTCATTGGGGCTGTCCCCGGCAAACACGCAAGTGCGGTTGATGCGGTCCAGATCCTCGCCGAACACCTCCGCCAGGCATTGCCGGGTCATGGTCAGCTTGTCATAGTCCCCGAACCAGCCATTGACATGGATCGACGAAACCTTCGCCGTTGCCCCCGCCGCTTCGAACAGGTCGACGATGCGCGAAATATCCGCCGCCGGCAGCGGCGGCACATCCTCGCAAAAATCGATCGCCAGATCGGCGATGCGGCAGAACTGGTCCGAGGCGATGCCGGCGCCCGGCACGGCCTCCAGAATCTGAACGCTCAATTCCGCCAGTTTTTTCGCATCCGCCGCCCGTTCCTCGGCGGTTTTGGCAAAGCCGCTTCGCATCCGCCGCCGCTCCCGGTCATAGGAAAACCACAAGGCGCCGTTTTCCCCCACCACCGCGTCCACCGGCCACATGCGCGCGATATGATCGCACCAGCCCGCCGGCCGTCCGGTGACCGGAATCACCACAATGCCCGCCGCCTGCAGCCGCTCCATCGCGCCGAGCGAGCTCGCCGGCAGCCGCCCATGGGCGGTGATGGTATCGTCGATATCGGTCAGCACCATGCGCACATGGCGGCGGTCCGCCGCCGCGAAATCGCCAATCGGTTTCACTTCACCGCTCCCATGGTCAGGCCGCGCACCAATTGCTTCGAGGCGATCAGCGCGAAGATGATCACCGGGATGACGATCAGGGTCGAGGTCGCCATGATCTTGCCATAGGGCAGGATATAGCCCTCCATGAAACTGACCGCCATCGCCGGCGCGGTCTTGGCGTTGCTGCGGGTCAGGATCAGCGCGAACATCAGCTCGTTCCAGGAGAAGATGAACGAGAAGATCGAGCTGACCGCCACCCCGGGCATGGCCAGCGGCAGGCAGATCGAGCGGAAGATGCGCCATTGCGAGGCCCCGTCCAGCATCGCCGCCTCGTCAAGATCGAACGGGATCGAGCGGAACTGGTCGGTGCAGATCCAGATCACGATCGGCAGATTGAAGGTCAGATAGATCAGAATCAGCACGATATGGGTATCCATCAGCCCCATTTTGCGCACGATCAGGAAGAACGGCAGCGCCAGCACGATCGGCGACACCATGCGGTTGGTGATGAACCAGAACCACAGATCCTTCTTGCCGCGAAACTCGAACCGGGCCAGGGCGAAGGCCGCCGGCAGGCCGAGCAACACCGCCAGCAGGGTGGTGGACACCGCCACGATCAGCGAATTGATCAATGTGCGCCCGACCCCGTCTTTCAGCAGCACCTCGGTATAATTGCTGAAGGTGGGCTCGAACAGCCACACCGGCGGCGATTCCAGGGCTACCACCTGGGTCTTCAGGCTGGTGGTCACCATCCAGTAGAACGGAAACACGCAGAAAATGGCGATCACGATCAGCAATATGGCCTGTATCACGAGGCCGCGCCGGGAATGGGAGGCGAGGGCTTGCATCATTTGATCTCCTTATAGAAGACCTTGATATAGATCTGGCTGAGCACGATGGTGATGATCAGCAGGATCACCGCCTGGGCCGAGGCCATGCCCTGATCAAAGCCGCGAAACCCGACCCGCTGGATCATCAGCGAGATAAACTCCGTCGCCGAGCCGGGTCCGCCTCGAGTCATGGTGAACACCATGTCGAACAGCTTCAGCGTATCGGCGGTGCGCAGGATAAGCACCGCGGTCAGGCCGGGGATCAGAAACGGCAATTGCACATGGCGCAGCACCGTCCACCAGCTCTTGGTTTCCAGCCGCGCCGCCTCTTCGATTTCGACCGGAATGGTGGTGAACCCGGCCAGCATCACCAGCGCCACAAAGGGTGTCCATTGCCATACATCCCAGAAAATCACCGCGATGAAGGCATTGTCCGGATCGCCGATCCAGTTCACCGCCTCGATGCCGACAAATCCGAGAAACTGGTTCACCACCCCGTATTTGATGTTGAACATCACCTGGCCCAGCAGCCCGACCACCGCATAGGTGGTGGCCATCGGCAGCACCAGGGTCAGCCGGGTCAGGGTTCTGAGAAAAGTGTTGCCGGGCTTGTGCAGCAGCAGGGCGATGCCGAGGCCGATCATGATCTGCAGCGGCAGGGCGATCAGCAGCAGGGTGAAGGTGCGCCCCATGGCCTGCCAGAACACGGAATCGGTCAGCACCGTGCCGTAATTCTCCATGCCGATGAATTCGACCTGGCGCAGTTTGGTCAGGTTGAAATAATGAAGCGAGGTCCACACCGCATAAAGCAGGGGGCCGATGCCCACCGCCGCCAGGGCAAAAATCGCCGGCCCGAGAAAGGTAAAGATGGTTTTACGTCGAACCTTGCCCCGCAATGTTTTTGCCCTTTATTGCCCCGGTGCGTCCCACGACCGGAAGGTTGTAAAGATGGTGGTGTCCGTTAAGACCGGTTGGCGGAGCGGGAAACCCGCTCCGCCCTTATTGTCAACCCGGTTTACTTGGCCAGAGGCTTCTTGCCGTCATAATAGCCGGCTTTTTTCAGCACCGCTTCCATCCGGTCGCCGAGCTCCTTGGCGCCGTCCTTGACGGACACTTCGCCAAGCATGATCTTGGAGCCCCATTCCTGGACGATCTCGGTGATTTCGGGCCATTCGGCAAAGCGCGGCCGGAACTCCGGTACGCCTTCCTGCCAGCTTTCCACCAGCGCCGGGACAAAGTCGTATTTCTTGACGATATCCGCATCCTTATAGACCGACTTGCGGGCCGAAACACCGCCGCGCTCCACATATTCCTTGGCCTTGGCCTTGGAGGTGATCCACTGGATGAACAGCCAGGAAGCCGCCTTTTCATTGTCGTCGGCCTGAGTCGCCACCGCCAGCGAGAATCCGCCGAGTGCCGGTTTGCGTCCCGCCGGGCCCTTGGGCTCGGGCGCGATGGCCAGGCAATCGCCGATCTTGGAGGTTTTCGGGTCCTTCAGGGTCGAATAGAAGGCCGACCATTCGGTGATCATCGCCACGTCGCCCTGGGCCAGGGCATTGACGGTTTCGGAATGATCATAGGCCACGATGCCCTTGGGCATATATTTCATCAGATCCTGACGGAACTGCAGGCCGGTCTGGCTTTCCTTGGACAACAGGTTCGATTTGAAGTTCTTGTCCAGGAACGAGCCGCCGAACGGCCACAGCATGCGGGCAAAGCTGTCCGCCGACTGGGTTTCGTTGCGCTTGGATTGCAGGGCGAAGGCATATTTGCCGTCCTTGGTCAGAGCCGGACCATATTTGTCCTTCAGCTCGGCCCAGGTCGCCGGCGGTCCGTCAAAGCCCGCATCCTTCAGCATGCATTTGTTATAGAACATCAGGCCCGAATAATTGTCGAAGGGCAGGCCATAGATGGTGCCGTTCCAGCCGCCGAACGCGTTCAGCACCAGCGGGAAGAAATCGTCCATGTCGAGATCCGGGTCCTTCAGGGCCGGATTGGAGGTGAATTTCGAAACCGGCTCAACCCAGCCGTTTTCGGCGAAATTGCCGATCCACACCAGGTCGATAAGAGCGATATCGAGATCACCACCGGCAACGAAGTCGCGCACCTGCTCCCCCAGGGCATTCTCATAGGGGTGTTTGATAATGTTGATCTTGATGCCGGTTTTTTTCTCAAATTCCGGGATCATGGCCTCGGCAGCCTCATAACCAGGCCGCTTAAGAAAGACAACGTCAACGACGGTGCCGGCATAGGGCTTGGCAGCCTCTTCCAATGACCAGGCATTGGCTGAGGCGGTAAACCCAACTGCCGCACAGGCCGCAATGGCGATTGTGCTTATGCAGCTTCTCAGATTCATAGTTTCCTCCATTCAAGAGCGAAATTGGCTTGACATCTAATTGTAAGCGGTACAATACAAATGTATTTAGTGCGCCGCGTCAACTAAAATTTACACAAGTGATCGCGGCATCTCGCAAAGGCGGAACTGGGCAAAAACGGAGTGGGCGATGGCAAAGGTCAGCATGAGCGGATTGAACAAATTCTTCGGTTCATTCCAGGCCCTGCACGATGTCTCGCTGGACATACCCGACGGGGAATTCACGGTGTTTGTCGGCCCCTCCGGCTGCGGCAAGTCCACCCTGCTCCGGGCGATCGCCGGGCTCGAGGATGTCTCTTCCGGCTCCATCTGCCTCGATGACCGCGATGTCACCACCATGGCCCCCTCGGACCGGGATGTGGCCATGGTGTTCCAGTCCTATGCGCTCTATCCCCATATGACCGTGCGCCAGAACATGGAGTTCGGCATGAAGGTGGGCAAGGTGCCCGCCGAGCAGCGGGCCGAGCGGGTCGCCGAGGCGGCGCGCATCCTGCAGCTTGAGGATTATCTCGACCGCCGCCCGTCCCAGCTCTCCGGCGGGCAGCGCCAGCGCGTGGCGATCGGGCGCGCCATCGTCAAGCAGCCGAAAGTGTTCCTGTTCGACGAGCCCCTGTCCAATCTCGACGCCAAATTGCGCATTCAAATGCGCATCGAGCTCGAGGCCCTGCATCGTCAGCTCAGCGTCACCATGATCTATGTCACCCATGACCAGGTCGAGGCGATGACCATGGCCAATACCATCGTTGTGCTGAACGAGGGCCGCATCGAACAGGTCGGCAGTCCGCTCGAACTCTATCACCATCCGAAGACCGAATTCGTCGCCGGCTTCATCGGCGCCCCAAGCATGAATTTCATCAATGTGGAGGGCGGTCAGGACGGGGTGCGCTATGGCGGGGTCGATATCCCGCTCGGCAAGCCGGCGGCCAATGCGGCCAGGCTCGGCATCCGCCCGGAACATGTGCAGCTCGGCGCGCCGGGACAAGGCGCCTTCGCCGCCAATGTATTGGTGAAGGAGGCGCTCGGCGGCGAGACCTTCCTCTACACTGAGACCGAAGGCGGCGATCAGGTCGTCATCAAAATGGACGGCGACGACACCACCGCCATCGGCGACAATGTCTCGTTGAGCTTTCCGGCCGAGCGCATTCATCTGTTCACCGCCGAAGGAGCCGCTCTTTAAAAGATCGAAGAGGTCGATCATGCAAGGATCATCGTCTGACATGCAGGAAATCTTCGCCCGCGCGGTGGCGCGCTCGAAGGCCATCGGCGATATTCTGGTCGAGCGGGACGCCCTGCGGCAAATCGCCAAGCAATATATGCGCTTTCATGGCCGCAAGCCGGCCCTGATCATCGCCGACGACAACACCTGGCGCGCCGCCGGAAGCCGGGCCGAGAGCGAGCTGCGCCGCGCCGGGCTCGAGGTGCAGAGCCATATCCTGCCCGCCGTGCCGCGCCCCAAGCCGAGCGTCGATCTTGGCAACAGCCTGGCCGGGCTGATGGACGGTAATGATTTCGCGCCGGTCGCGGTCGGTTCCGGGGTGATCAACGATCTGGTCAAATATGCCGCCCACCGCCGGGACCGCAGCTATAGCTGCGTTGCCACCGCCGCTTCCATGGACGGCTATTCCTCCGCCGGCTCGCCCCTGTCCGATCAGGGCTTCAAGATGACCATCCAGTGCCGCCCGCCAGTGGCGATCCTCGCCGATCTCGACGTGATCGCCGCCGCGCCAAAGCAAATGGCCGGCTGGGGCTATGGCGACATGGCCGGCAAGATCGCCGCCGGCGGCGACTGGCTGCTGGCCGACGCGCTCGGCATCGAGCCGCTGGACGATGTCGCCTGGCCGCTGGTGCAGGACAATCTGCGCGCCTGGCTGGCGGCGCCGGACGCGGTGGCGGGCGGCGACCCTGCCGCCCTGTCCGATCTGTTCATCGGCCTCACCACGGTCGGCCTCGCCATGGAGTTTCACGGCTCCTCGCGCCCGGCCTCCGGCGCCGATCATCAGATCGCCCATATCTGGGAGATGGAGCATCTGAGCCATGACGGCGAGGTGGTGGCCCACGGCGCCTGCGTCGCCATCGGCACCCTCACGGCGCTTGCGCTCTATGACTGGCTGCTGCGGCGCGATTTCAGCGATCAAGATGTGGACCGGGCGCTCGCCGCCGCCCTGACCATGGATGAGAAGCGCCGCGCCATCCAGGCCCATTTCGGCGAGGGTCAGATCGCGGCGCGGGCGGTTGAGGAGACCGAGGCCAAGCATGTGGAGGGCGAGGCTCTGGAGGCGCGCCTGCACCGGCTGGTCGCCTGCTGGCCGGATCTGCGCCGCCGCCTTATCGATCATCTTATTCCCCGAAATGAGATGCGGGATCTGCTCGCCCGGGCCGGGGCGCCGGTGGACAGCACCCGGATCGGCGTCAGCCGCGAACATCTCAGCGCCACCACCCTCGCCGCCGGTTTCCTGCGCAGCCGCTATACCGTGCTCGACACCCTGGCCGAGTTTGGCCTGTTGAATCAGGCTGTGGACGAGATTTTCGCCGCAGACTCCAAGATGGAGGCAAGAGGATGACTATGGATATCGCCGGGCTCGGTGCCCGGGCGCTCGGTGAACTGGGCCAGGTGATCGAGGCCATGGACCAGGACGGGTTCATGCTCTTCGTGGACGCCCTGGCCGGGGCCAACCGGCTGGTGCTGCACGGTGTCGGGCGCGAGGGGTTGATGATGCGCGCTCTGGCCATGCGGCTCTATCATTTGGGGCTCGATGCCCATGTGCTGGGCGACATGACCACCCCGCCGGTGGGCGCGGGGGATCTGCTGGTGGTCAGCGCCGGGCCGGGCTATTTTTCTTCTGTTGAGGCGCTGGCCCGCACCGCCAGGGCGGCCGGCGCGGATCTGGCCTGTGTCACCGCCCAGCCCGGCGGACCGGTGCCGAAAATGGCCGATCATCTGCTGGTGCTGCCGGCCCAGACCATGGCTGACGATCAGCCGGACGGGGAGGCTGAGCTTTCGGTCCTGCCCATGGGCTCGCTCTATGAGGGCGCGCAATATATTGCTTTTGAGCTTGTCGTTCTGGCTCTGGGCGCTAAGCTGGAGGTCTCTCCGGAGGCTCTGCGCGGACGCCACACCAATCTGGAATGAAGGAACGCACCATGGCGGAATGGACACAGCGCTTTTCACTCGAAGGGCGCACCGCCCTGGTGACCGGCGCCTCAAAGGGCATCGGCGCTGAAATTTGCGCTGTCTTTGCCGATGCCGGCGCCGATATCATCGCCGTGGCCCGCGACCCGGCCGGCCTGTCCAGAACCGCCGCCGCGGTCGAGTCGCTGGAGCGCAAATGCTATGTCCTGCCCTGTGATCTGAGCGATGCGGATGCGGTCCGCCGCCTCGGCGAGGACGCCATCGAGGTCGCCGGCCGGGTGGATATTCTGGTCAATGACGCCGGCATCGCCCGGGTGGCGCCGGCGCTCGAGCTGAGCCTTGAGGACTGGGACACCACCATGGCGGTCAATGTGCGCGCCCCCTTCCTGCTCGCCCAGAGCCTGGCGCCGCAGATGATCGCCCGGCGCTGGGGCAAGATCATCAACATCTCCTCCCAGACCGGGGTCATCGCGCTCGAGGATCATGCCGCCTATGCCACCTCGAAAGGCGCCCTCAACGCCATGACCAAATCCCTGATGGCCGAATGGGCCCGGCACAATATCCAGGTCAACGCCATCTGCCCGACCGTGGTGATGACTCCGATGGGGCGCGAATTGTGGAGCCCGGAGGAGAAAAGCGCCCCCTTCCTGGCCCGCACCCCGCTGGGGCGCTTCGGCGAGCCGGTGGAAATCGCCGACCTCGCGCTTTATCTGGCCTCGCCGGCCGCCGAGCTCGTCAACGGCGCCATCATCATGATCGAGGGTGGTTTCTCCTCCATCTGATTCCGGCTCAGGCTGCCCCGCCAGGGTCCCCAGAGGCTCACTGCGATGCCGGCCCGGCCAGCAGCATCTTGCTCGCAAGCTCCTGCATCAGGGCCACATAACGCGCTTGCGGCCAGCCGCAATCGCGGGTGAATTTTTCCCATGTCTCCACCGACAAAAGCGACCACAGAATATCAACCGCCTCCGGCACGGAAAGGGCGGGGGAAAGAACGCCATCGCGCGCCAAAGCCTTGACCGCGGCCTCGAAGCCTTCGCGCAGGCCCCGCATCCGGTCATCCAGGGCCGCGCGCGCGGCCGCGTCGCTGTCCCGCATCGCCAGCAGCGCCCGGACGACCCCGTAAACCTCGGGGATATAATTGCCCCAGGCCTCGATAAAGGCCTCCAGGCGCTCTATGCCCGTGCTCGCTTCGCGGCTGGCCGCGAGCCGTGCACCGACCTTTTTCACCTCGTCGATATGGCGGGTTGCGGCGATCAGCAATTCCGCGCGGTTGGGAAAATGCAGATAGACCGCCTGCCGGCTGATGCCGGCGGCCCTGGCGATATCGCTCATTTTGACACCGCTGCCATGGCTGGCTTCCAGCAGGGTCCAGGCCGCATTGAGGATTCGAATCCGGGTTTCGACAGCTTCACTTGACATAGTGTCAATTTACACCTAGTTTACACAATGTCAATTGACACGCTGTCAAGTGATCGTCGTTGCACAAAATTCAGGAAAGGAACACCCCATGCAAGGATTGAAAACGGAAAAACCGGTTCTGGTTCTGGGCGGTTATGGCAAGACCGGAAAGCGCGTGATTGCGCGGCTTCAGGACCGTGGGCAGGGGGCGCTGGTGGCCTCGCGCTCCACAAATCCCTCATTTGACTGGAATAAGCCTGATGGCTGGGCGGAGCTGCTCTCAAATGTCGGCGCCGTTTACATCACCTATCAGCCGGACCTTGCCGTGCCGGGCGCGGTCGAGGCGGTGGGGCATTTTATCGATCTGGCGCTGGCGGCTAATGTGCGCCGGCTGGTGCTCTTGTCGGGGCGCGGTGAGGATGAAGCGCAGCGGGCCGAGCGCGTGCTGCAGGACAGCGGCGCCGATTGGACCATCATCCGTGCATCCTGGTTCGACCAGAACTTCAGCGAAAATTTCCTGGAGGACGGGGTGAGGGCGGGCGAGGTCGTATTGCCGGCTGGCACGGCGGCGGAGCCGTTTATCGACGCCGATGATATTGCCGAAATCGTCGTCGAAGCTTTATCGGACCCTAGTCATATCAGGCAGCTTTATGAAATCACCGGGCCGCGATTGATGACATTTGCCGATGCGGTCAGCGAGATCGGCGCCGCATCCGGCCGGGACATCCGCTTCACCGAGCTGACTGCGGACGACTACCGGGCCCAATTGATCAGGCACGAACTGCCCGAGGATTATGTCCGGCTGATCATGTATCTGTTCACAACCGTGCTTGACGGACGCAACGCCTATGTGACGAACGGTGTCGAGCGCGTCCTCGGCCGCCCGGCGCGGGATTTCTCAGACTATGCCCATGACGTGGCCGCCACCGG
>PKTQ01000328.1 GCA_002869085.1 Hyphomicrobiales bacterium
GATGGCGGAAGGCGGGGAAATGTTCTACACCCGCTTTGCGCCCTGACCCGAGGACGAATCGCGCCGTGCTGATGCGTGATGATATATTTTAGGAGAACGCCATCATGCTGCAGGATCGGCCCTATTCGGACATCAACTATTATTTTTCACTGCTCTCGCCCTGGGCCTATATGGGGCATGAATGGTTTCTGGCTACCGCTCGCAATCGCCGTCTGCCGGTCAATTACAAGCCGGTGAAGCTGATGGAGCTGTTCTCGCGCACCGGCGGCGTGCCTTTAAAGGAGCGCCACGAGGCGCGCCAGAAATACCGCTTCATCGAGCTGCAGCGCTGGCAGATGAAACGCGGCATCGAAATGAACATGAAGCCGAAATTCTTCCCCTTCGATGTCGCCCTGGCCGACAAGGTGATAATCGCCTCGGAAATGGACCCCAAATTCAACCCCGGCATGTTGATCCTGAAACTGATGCGCGGAGTGTTCTGCGAGGAACGCGACATGTCCCAGCGCGATGAAATCGCCCGCATCCTGCGCCTGGCGCGGCTTGACGAGGACGCGCTGATCTCCCGCGCCCAAACCGATGAAATTGAGGCGATCTATCAGGCCAATACCGACGAGGCGGTGGAGAAGGGGGTGTTCGGCTCACCCACCTATGAAACCGGCGGCGAGCTCTTCTGGGGCCAGGACCGCATCGAGGACATGAACGAGGCCATCGAGCAGGACCGCACCGCCTATCACGTGCCGGGATAGCCGTTTTTTACGAAGGCTTCACTCCGCCGGGGAGATTTCAGGCCGCATCGGCGCCTTGCCGAACAGGCGGCTGACATCCGCCAGCACGCCCAGACTTGCCGGCACGATAATCAGGATCAGCACCGTCGCCACCGCCAGGCCGAACACCATGGTGATGGCAATGGGCAGCAGGAACTGCGCCTGCAGCGAGGATTCGAACATCAGCGGCATCAGCCCGCCAATGGTGGTCAGCGAGGTCAGCAGCACCGCCCGCAGCCGGTCCTGCGCCGCGCCGATCGCCGCTTCGGCCATGCTCTGGCCCCGGCCGAGGCGTTCATCCACCTGGCTCACCAGGATGATCGAGTCGTTGACGATGATGCCGGCCAGGCCAAGCAGGCCGATAATGCTGAGCAGCGTCAGCGCCATGCCCATCAGCATATGGCCCCAGATTGTGCCGACAATGCCGAACGGGATGATCAGCATCACGATGAACGGGCGGCTATAGCTGGCGAACACCCAGGCCAGCACCAGGAAGATCAGCACCAGGGCGATCAGCCCGCCCAGCTTCAAATCGGCAAATGCCTCGCGCCGGTCTTCCGAGCGCCCGGCAAAGCGGTATTTGACGTGATATTTCTGGGCGATTTCTTTCAGCCCCTTCTGCTCCAGCGCCGCCTGCACGTCCACCGCCGAGGTCACGTCCTTGTTCACTTCGCCGGTGACCGAGATGACATTTTTGCCATTGCGCCGGTTGATGATCGAGAAGCCTGATTTTTCGCGGATATTGGCGATTTCGGTCAGCGGCACATGCGCCCCGCCCGGGCTTTTCAGGTACAGATCGCGCAGCAGCCTGATGCCGCCGCCTTGCTTTTTGCGCTGCACCCGCACGGTAATCTCCTCGCCATTGCGGGCAAAGCGCCGGGCAATGGCGCCCTCGAAGGCGTTGCGGAGCTGCTGGCCGATGCCCTCAGTGGTGAAGCCGAGCGCCGCGCCGCGCGGGGTCAGCTCGATCAGCACATCCTGCTTGCCATAGGGCAGATCGTCCGCCACATCCATCACCCCGGGATAGCTCGATAGCAGCTCGGTGATTTCCAGCGCCGCCGATTTGATCGACGGGATATCCTCGCCGGTCAGCCGGATATCGATATCGTCGCCGGGCGGGCCGGCGCGCCGGCCGCCGACCGCGATGCGCTCGGCCCCCGGTACTTTGGGGATTTCCTTGCGCCATGCCGCGACGATCTTGTTGGTGGCTATGGTGCGGGTCTCGGTGGCGGTGAGCTGGATATCGAGCTGGGCCAGATTATCCCCTTGCGAATGGCCGAGCTGGCCCAGCTTGACAAAGCCGCTATTGATCAGCCGCTCCTTGCCGCCGGTCAGCTTCTTCTCGGCCCGCTGCAGCGCCGCCTCGACGATCGCCACCGCCTTGATGGTTTCGGCGCGCGGCGTGCCGGCGCCCATCACGATGCGGGCGCGCAGATTCTCCGCCGGCGGCACCGGAAAGAAATGAAAGGTGATGCGCCCGCTGGCGACGATGCCGACGGTCACGATCAGGATCGCCACCGCCGCCGCCAGGGTCGAATAGCGCCAGTGATATGAGAGCGCCACCAGCCGCCGGAACGGCCCGTCGCGCAGCCGGGCGAAATTGCGGTCGAACCCGCGCCGGAACCGGGACGGGGCGCGATGGGTGTGTTTGATGCTGTGGCGCAGATGGCCGGGCAGGATGAAGAAGCACTCCACCAGGCTGGCGATCAGCACCGAAATCACCACCAGCGGCAGTGCCACCATCACCTGGCCGATGCGGCCGGTGATGAAGAAGGTCGGCAAAAAGGCGGCGACGGTGGTCAGGGTGGCGGCAATCACCGGCGCCAGCATGCGGCTGGCGCCGCGCTCGGCGGCCTCCAGCGGCGTATCGCCCATCTCGCTGCGGGTGGCGGTGTGCTCGCCCACCACGATGGCGTCATCGACGATGATGCCGAGCGTGAGGATCATCGCGAACAGCGACACCATATTGATGCTCTGGCCGCTGACCCACATCACCACCACCGTGCCCATCATCGCCACCGGAATGCCCAGCGCCACCCAGAAGGCGATGCGGCTATTGAGGAAGATGAACAGGATGATCAGCACCAGCACCAGCCCGCCAACGCCGTTTTTCAGCAGCAGCTTGATGCGGTTCATCAGATGTTCGGCCCGCACGTCATATTTGATGACCTGCAGTGATTTCGGCCATTGCGGCGCCGCCTTGGCCAGATAGTCGTCCAGAATGCGGTTGGTCTTCAGCGCATCGGCGGTCAGCGAGCGCTGGATCACCAATTGGATCGCCCGCTTGCCTTTGTAATAGCCGTTGAGATCATTATCGTCGAAACTGTCTTTGATCTCGGCGATGTCGCGCAGCATGATGCGCTCGCCGCTGGCCCGGGGCCGCACCTCGATGCGGCCGATATCCTCGACCGTGTCCGCCTTGCCCTGCATGCGCAATTGCTTGTCCACCCGCCCTTCCAGCGTGCCCGAGGGGCGGTCCTGGGTATTGGCGCGGATGCGCGCCGCGATGTCGCTGACGGTCAGGTCGAGCCGGCGCAATTGCCGCGCCGGGATCTCGACCGAAATCTCCTCGTCCCGCGCCCCTTCGAGGGTGATGTGGTCGATGCCCGCTTCCAGCATTTCGTCGCGGATCATGCGCGCATAGCTCTTCAGGGTGAACTCCGGCAGATCGCCGGTGATCATCACCCGCGCGATGCGCTCGTAATGGGTGATACGCCGCACCCGCGGCAGCTCGGCGTCCTTGGGCAGGGTGGTGACCGAGGCCACCGCCATTTCCACATCCGACAGCGCCTTGGTCATGTCGGCATTGCGCTTGAATTCCATGGCGATGAAGGCGCTGCCCTCGCGCGCCACCGCGGTCATGTCGTCAAGATCGTCCGTATAGCGCAGCTCCGGTTCCAGCACCTTGAGGATGGTCTTTTCCACATCCTCGGCGCTGGCCCCCGGCCAGGACACGCTGACGGTGATCTGCGGAATGAGCATGGTCGGGAAGATCTGGGTATTCAGGCGCATCAGCGCCAGAGCGCCCAGAATCAGCAGCATCGCCATCAGCAGATTTGGCGCGCTGTGATGGCGGGCGAATACCCGGATCAGCGCCGATGTCTTCAGCCCGGTGGTCATGGGTTGTTCACTTCGACCAGCAGCCCGTCCCCGGCCACCGCCAGCCTTGTGGTAAGGATGGGCTCGCCATTCGCCACCTCGCCGCGCACCAGAATGCTGCTGCCGGCATGGCCGACGATCTCGACCTTGCGCCGTTTCAGCCGCTCGCCCTTCACCACATAGATCGTGTCGGTGCCGAACACCGCCGATTCCGGCAACCGCAGCACCTTGTCATAGGCCCGGTCCTTCATCAGCAGTTCCACAAAGGCGCCGGGGCGCAGCGATTTCAGGCTCTCGGGGCTGCCCTCGATGCGGGCGATCACCGTCACACCGCCGGTAATGGCCGAGATTTCCGCCCCGACCCGTTCGATCACCCCGTCGAACAGCAACGGCTTGCCGCCCACCTGCCAGGAAATCTTCACCTTGCGGCCGATCACCGTGCCTTCCTCGGCCAATATGCGGCCATATTGCCGGTCGGACAGGGTGAAATGCGCTTCGACCTGATCCTTCGCGATCAGGGTTGCGATGAGGTCGTTAACGCCGACAAAGCGGCCCACCTCGGCGCTGACCTTCGAGACATAGCCGTCAAACGGGGCTTTCAGCACCGTGTTCCTCAGATTGCGCTCCGCTTTCAGGATCTGGGTGCCGAGCCGCGCGATCACCGCCTCCTGCTGGGCGGCGCGGGCCTTTTGCACCAGCACATTGTCCTTGCGCTGCTGCAGCGCCTGCTCGCGCTGGCTGACGATCAGCCGGCGCGCATCCACTGTGTTCTGCGCCAGGGTGCGGGCCTCTTTCAAGGTGGTGGCCCGGTCAAAGTCGCGCCGGGCGATTTCGAGTTGTTCCTCGATACTGGCCGCCGCCCCTTCCTCCAGGCGGATGGTGGCGCGGATTTCATCGAGCCGCGCCTTGGCCTCGTCGAGCCGCGCCTTGGCCTCGTCGAGTGCGATCTGATAATCGAACCGGTCGATGCGGATCAGCTCATCGCCCCTGGCCACCGCCGCGCCCTCGCGCAGCGCCGGACCCACCGCCACGATCTCGCCGGCCACCAATGTGCGCATATCCACCTTCTTGCCGGCCGCCACCTCGCCGTAAAGGCGCATCTCCGGCTGCAACCGGGTAAAGGCGGCCTGTTGCGTCTGCACCACCCAGGCCCGCTCGGAGGGCGGTTTGGATTTGGTCTGCTTCTTGGTTTTCATCAGCTGGTTGAAACCGGCCCCGCCGGCAATGAGCAGGATCAGCGGCAGCACGATCATCGCGATCCGCCGCGGCCAGTTGCGCCGCTTCGCCGCCGGCGGCGGGGCTGGGGCGGTGTGAACCGGATGCACGTTGCTGAGATTATCTGGATTTTTCATTTGCACCATTTGGGATCGGCCGGTGTTCAAGGTCCTGGTCGGTTAACGCCGGCCCGGATCGGATTCCGTCGCTGTCTTATAATGTTTTTGCGCCCCTTGCGCACGGAAATCATGCGCCCCTCGGCCGCAAGACAGCAACACCGCAAGCCGGTTGCCGCCCGGAGCCCGATAGGATAACACCAATATGAGGTCGGAAATAAGGAATAACCGGAACAAAGAATGACCAAGCCCCGATACAGCGCCCGCGAAATGCTGGCGCGGCTGATTGCCTTTGACACCACCAGCCGCCTGTCCAATCTGCCGCTGATCGAATTCGTGGCCGATTACCTGTCCGCCCACGGCGTGGACAGCCATCTCACCACGGACGAGGCCACCGGCAAGGCCAGCCTGTTCGCCACCATAGGCCCGGCGGAGCGGGGCGGTATCGTGCTGTCCGGCCACACCGATGTGGTGCCGGTCGATGGCCAGGACTGGTCGAGCGATCCGTTTAAGCTCACCGAACGGGACGGCAGGCTTTATGGGCGCGGCACCTGCGACATGAAGGGCTTTCTGGCCACGGCGCTGGCGCTGGTGCCTGAATTCCAGGCGCGGGAGCTGAACATTCCGCTGCATCTGGCTTTGTCCTATGACGAGGAAGTGGGCGGCATTGGCGTGCGCCCGATGATCGCGCGGCTGGGCGGGGATCTGCCAATGCCGAAAATCGTCATTGTCGGGGAACCGACCAGTATGAAGATTGTAAACTGCCACAAGGGCATGAATTCGTTTGTGACCGAAGTCACAGGGCTGGAGGCCCATTCCAGCAACCCCCATCGCGGCGTCAACGCCATCGTCATAGCCACCGAGCTGATCGGCGAGCTGATGCGCATCGCCGCCGAGATGCGCGAAAGGGGCGATCCGTCCGGGCGGTTCGATCCGCCCTATACCAGCCTCAATATCGGCACCATATCGGGCGGCACCGCGCTCAATATCATCCCGCAAAGCTGCCGGTTTGAGTGGGAATTCCGCAATCTGCCCGGCCAGGACTGCGACGAGATTCCGCGCCGGCTCGCCGCCTTCGCCGAAAGCCGCCTGCTGCCGGAGATGCGCGCCGTCTTCCCCGGCGCCGCGATCCGCACCACGCGCGGGGTCGGCTTCCCCGATTTCATCCCCGAGGAGGGCTCCGAGGCCGAAACCCTGGTCAAGCGGCTGATTGAGACCAATGAGGTGCGCTCGGCCGCCTATGCCACCGAGGCGGGCCTCTTTCAGCAGGCCGGCGCCGCCACCATATTGTGCGGGCCCGGCGATATCGCCCAGGCGCACCAGCCGGACGAGTTCATCGATCCGGATCAGATCGAGCGCTGCGAGCGGTTTTTGCGGCGCCTGGCCGATTATGCCGCCGGCTAGGGCATATCTGGGGTATATGCCGGCTAGGGCATGTCTGGGGTATATAAAGTCTGGTTTTTCCGCGCCGCTTCGTGTAGAACGCGAGCCTCATGATTGCGAGGCCGCCCTGGCGGCGGCAACCGGCCCCGAGCCGACCCGCTTGCAAGACGGCCTGAAAAGCCTATCTGAAGAGATGACCCGAACAGACGCCCGGACGTAACCCCGGCAAAGACGACCCGAAGGAATACCCAAATGGGATCTGTGCTCCTGATTATTCACCTGATGATCGCCGTGGCCCTGGTGGGCACGGTGCTGCTGCAACGCTCCGAGGGCGGCGCGCTCGGCATTGGCGGCAGCGGCGGCGGAGGCGGCTTTCTCTCCGGGCGCGGCGCGGCCAACATGCTGACCCGCACCACCGCGCTGCTGGCGGCGGCGTTTTTCGTCACCAGCATCACCCTGACACTGATCCACAAGAACACCGGCCAGCCCACATCGATCCTCGACAAGGCCACGGTGAACGAGACCACCGATCCGGTGAAGGCGCTGGGCAAGGCGGTGGGCCAGCCCGCCGAGGCGCCGGCCAAACCGGCCCAGCCCGCCGCGCCGGCGGTGCCGCAGTCGAAATAATCAAAGATTTCAGGTTTCAGGCCGGCTTGGCGCGCTCCGGCGCGCAGCCGGCCGCTGCTTTACGGCGTGCGCATCACCTGGTCCACATAGCGCGGATTGACATAGAACACCCGTTTCAGGGTGATGCCGCCGGGGATGTACTCGCCCAGCGCCGCCTTGTAGGTGAACTGGCTTTCGGCCACGATATAGCTTGAATTCTTCACCACCAGATTGACCGGCAGCGGATAGGTGGAGCCGATCGCCCGCGGCGCATAGTTCTGGCCGTCGCTCCAGCCCACGGTCACATTGCTGTCGCTGTCGATATCCACCCGCGACACCCGCAGCTTGAGCGCCGAGCTGTCATAGGGGGTCATCATGGTGGAGATGGCGGAGAAGATATCGCCGATTTCCGAATTGGTGATCACATCGTCCTGAGACACCACATCGGCGGCGGCGCTGGTGGTGGCGGTGAGTTTGCGGTCCATGGTGAAATAGTCCTGAAACTCGACCGTGCCCATATAGAGAACCAGCATCACCGGCGCGATTAGTGCGAATTCAACCGCCGCCACGCCTCGGGCGTTGCGGGCAAAACGGGCGAAGCGGTTCATCATCCTGCGGCCTGTCCTGGTCATGGCTGCGCTCCTTAAAACGGCTCGTTGCGGAACACCTGGGCGGTGGACAGCAGGCGGTTACCGGTGCCCATATTGGTCATCAGGCTGAGTTTGGGGGCGATCAGCTTCCATTCGTAAAACACCCGCACCAGCACCACATCGCCGCCGACGCCCATATTGAACGGGAAATTGGTCTTCAGATTGCCGTCGGCGTCGAGCGGTTCGGAAATGCCGACCGAGCTGAAATTCTGGAAGGTTTCCACATCAACCACCAGCTTGCCGCAATCGAACATCGCCAGCTTGCTGCACACCGCGCTGGCAAAGGCGCTCTTGGAGAAATTGCCCTGCTGGGCCTGGCCGGTGCGGATCAGCCGGGCGGCGTCATTGACCGCGTTTTCCAGCACCGAGCCGGAGAAGAACACCAGCCCCACCTCGAACAGCGCCAGCAGCAGCGCGAAAAACGGCGGCGCGATCAGGGCGAATTCCACCGCCGTCACGCCGGACTGGTCGTCTCCGAAAGTTTTGCCCCGGCGCCGGCGCCTGATCAGGCGCGGGACCAGCGGAATTTTGAATTTACGCAACATGGTCTCAACCGGTTTGAGAAGTTCGGTTGGCATTATGGAATAGCAATCATAAGAAACCCTGAAAAAATAGGCGCGGATTTGAGACAAATGCCAAGCTTTCGTTAAGCCTGGCGCCCCCTGGCCACCATGACGCACCCTTGATAAGGGCTTTGCGAAACACCGGCCCTTGGGCTATGACAGGCGCGAAGCCTTTGGCGGGCAGTGCATCCCCCAATGGCGGGTTGAGATGCATCTGCCCGAGACCCTCGCCCGCATCGATAACAGGACCAGACAGATGACCGCTATTTTGGACATTCACGGCCGCGAAATCTTGGACAGCCGCGGCAACCCCACCATCGAAGTCGACATTCTTCTCGAAGACGGCTCCCAGGGCCGGGCCGCGGTGCCGTCCGGCGCCTCCACCGGCGCCCATGAAGCCCATGAGCTGCGCGACGGCGGCACGCGCTATGGCGGCAAGGGCGTGCAAAAGGCGGTCGAGGCGGTAACCGGCGAGATTTCCGAAGCGGTGATCGGCATGGAGGCCGAAGAGCAGCTCCGCATCGACGCCGCGCTATGCGCTCTTGACGGCACCCCCAACAAATCGCGCCTCGGCGCCAATGCCATTCTCGGCGTGTCGCTCGCCGTGGCCAAGGCCGCCGCCAATGCCGCCGAGCTGCCGCTCTATGCCTATCTCGGCGGGCCCTCGGCGCGCATCCTGCCGGTGCCGATGATGAACATCATCAATGGCGGCCAGCACGCCAACAACCCCATCGACGTGCAGGAATTCATGATCATGCCGGTCAGCGCCGGCAGTATCGCCGATGCGGTGCGCATGGGCGCTGAAGTGTTCCACAAGCTGAAATCCGACCTCGCGGCCGCCGGCTTCAACACCAGCGTTGGCGACGAGGGCGGTTTCGCCCCTGATATTTCCTCAACCGACGCGGCGCTCGGCTACATCATGAAGGCCATCGAAGGCGCCGGCTACAAGCCCGGCGAGGATGTGGTGCTGGCGCTCGACGCCGCGGCTTCCGAATTTTACGAGGACGGCAAATATAATCTGGCCGGCGAGGGCAAGGTGCTCGATAGCGCCGGCATGATCGCCTATTACGACGATCTGGTCGGCCGCTATCCGATCATCTCGGTCGAAGACGGCCTCAACGAGGACGACTGGGAAGGCTGGAAGGCGATGACCGAGGCCATGGGCTCGAAAGTGCAGCTTGTGGGCGACGATCTGTTCGTCACCAATCCGGAGCGCCTGCGCGATGGGGTCAATGGCGGCATCGCCAATTCGATCCTGATCAAGGTCAACCAGATCGGTACCCTGTCCGAAACCCTCGAAGCGGTCGAGATCGCCCACCGCAACGCCTATAGCGCGGTGATGTCCCATCGCTCGGGCGAGACCGAGGACGCCACCATCGCCGATCTGGCGGTGGCGGTGAATTGCGGCCAGATCAAAACCGGCTCCCTGTCGCGCTCCGACCGGCTGGCCAAATATAACCAGCTCATCCGCATCGAGGAGCGTCTTGGCGACGCGGCCCAATTCGCCGGCCGCTCGATTATCAAACGCTGAGCGATCAGGGGCATTTGAGGCCTTGACGCTTCGCCCCAAGAGCCGATAGAAGGAAGCCCCGTGCCGCTGTAGCTCAGTAGGTTAGAGCGCCTGATTGTGGATCAGGAGGTCCCTTGTTCGAATCAAGGCAGCGGTACCA
>PKTQ01000107.1 GCA_002869085.1 Hyphomicrobiales bacterium
AGGCACAGGAACTCATAGGCCTCGTCGCCCTCGACCTCATACCAGTGCGGGATGCCGGGCGGGATGAACAGCACATCGCCCTTGGCGACCTGATAGACATCGTCGCCAATGCCCACTTTGGCCCGGCCCTGCAGCACATATTGCTCATGCTCGACCGTGTTGGTGTGGCTGGGCGCGCCGCCGCCCGGCTGCATGATGAAACGCCGCATGGCGAAATTGGGCATCTGATCGGGCCCCAGCAGCACCTGCATCGAAGCGCCGGTGCCGGCCTGAACCGGAACCACCTCCGGCAGTTCGGAGGAAAAGACAAGCGGTTTGTCTGTGTCGGTCATGGGTTCAACTCCTCAAAAAATAAAGCCCCGGACGAACCGGGGCTTCATGTCTGTGTCCAGCACCCGGCAGAAGATTTGCCGGGGCCAATATAACTCAATCAGGCGCTGGAGGCTTCTTCTTCCTTCGGCTTGTCGGCATAAATCTGCAGCGGCCGGGCGCTGCCCTCGACCACCTCGCCGGAGATCACCACTTCCTCGACCCCCTCATAGGACGGCAGGTCGAACATGGTGTCGAGCAGGATGCTTTCCAGAATGGAGCGCAGTCCGCGCGCGCCGGTCTTGCGCTCGATGGCCCGCTTGGCGATGCCGCGCAGGGCGTCGTCGGTGAAGGTCAGGCCCACATCTTCCATTTCGAACAGGCGCGAATACTGTTTGACCAGCGCGTTTTTCGGCTCGGTGAGGATTTGCACCAGGGCTTCCTCGTCCAGATCCTCCAGAGTGGCCAACACCGGCACACGGCCGACAAATTCAGGGATCAGCCCGTATTTGAGCAGATCTTCCGGCTCCAGATCCTTGAACACCTCGCCGATGCTGCGCTCGTCCTGAGATTCGACATGAGCGCCGAAGCCAATCGAAGTGGCGCGGCTGCGCGCTGAGATCACCTTGTCCAGCCCGGCGAAAGCGCCGCCGCAGATGAACAGGATATTGGTGGTGTCAACTTGCAGGAATTCCTGCTGCGGGTGCTTGCGCCCGCCCTGGGGCGGCACCGAGGCCACGGTGCCTTCCATGATTTTCAGCAGGGCCTGCTGCACGCCCTCGCCCGACACATCGCGGGTGATGGAGGGGTTGTCGGCCTTGCGCGAGATCTTGTCCACCTCGTCGATATAGACGATGCCGCGCTGGGCCCGCTCGACATTGTAGTCGGCGGCCTGCAGCAGCTTGAGGATGATGTTCTCCACATCCTCGCCCACATAACCGGCCTCGGTCAGGGTGGTGGCGTCGGCCATGGTGAAGGGCACGTCCAAAATGCGGGCCATGGTCTGGGCCAGCAGGGTCTTGCCGCAGCCGGTGGGGCCGAGCAGCAGAATATTGGATTTGGCCAGCTCGACATCGCCGTTCTTACTGGCATGATTGAGGCGCTTATAGTGGTTGTGCACCGCCACGGACAGAACCCGCTTGGCCACCGCCTGGCCGATCACATAGGAATCGAGCACATCGCAGATTTCCTGCGGGGTCGGCACGCCGTCACTGGTCTTGACCATCGCGCTCTTGTTTTCTTCGCGGATGATGTCCATGCACAGCTCGACGCATTCATCGCAGATGAAAACCGTCGGCCCGGCGATCAGCTTGCGCACTTCGTGCTGGCTCTTGCCGCAGAACGAGCAATACAGAGTGCTCTTGCCGTCACCGCTGCTACTGCTGACTTTGCTCATAAAAACTCCTTGAAGGTCCGCTCCCAACCCCCCTGCCATTCTGGCTGCAAACAGCCAAAACCGGGGTTTTCCGGCCCTTTCCGCCTTCTTTCAATCCTGGTTCCGGCACAAACACTACACCGAATCCGCTTGCCATGTCAGCATGGTAGTTGAGCAAGATTCAAAATTTGATTAACAGTGCCGATGTCTATCCCGCCTCAATTCCCTGTTGCAGGCCGGTGCGCCCGGCCTATGCTTGCTGATGCGCATATAATGCGTGCACGCCCGAATGCCAGACCAATCTGGCTAAACTAAGGTCAGGAGCACCGCATGAGCCTGCCGCCCGTGGTTTTCATTCATGGCATGTGGTCGAACCCCATGGTGTGGGATTTTTACCGGCCGCGCTTTGAAGAGGCGGGGTTTGAGACCCACAGCCCGGTGCTGCGCCACCATGACGGCCCGCCGGGCCGGCCGCCGCCGCCGGAGCTGGGCGCGCTGAGCCTGAAGGCCTATGCGGCGGATCTGAAAGCCTTCATCGACACATTGCCGCAAAAACCGGTGCTGGTGGGCCATTCGATGGGCGGCCTGCTGAGCCAGAAACTGGCGGCGATGGGGGCGGCGCGGGCTGCGGTTCTGCTGACCCCGGCGGCGCCGGCCGGCATCTGGACCGTCACGCCCAGCGTGTTCGTGATCTTTTTCCGGGTGATGGCGCGCTGGGGCTTCTGGCGCAAACCCACCTTCCCGTCCTACCGGATCGTGCGCTGGGGCATCTTGCAGGAAATCAGCGAGGCGGAGGCGCGGCTCGTTTATGACGAGATGATGTGGGAATCAGGCCGCGCCACATCCGAGATCGCCTATGCCCTGTTCGACCCCGGCCGCGCCGCCAAGGTGCCGCCGGAGGCGGTGACCTGCCCGGTGCTGGTGGTGGCCGGGGGCCGGGACCGCATCACCCCGGCCTCGGTGTGCCGCAAGGTCGCCCGCCGCTATGGCGCGCTGGCCGATTATGCCGAATACCCAGCCCATGCCCATTGGGTGCTGGGCGAGCCGGGCTGGGAGCGCATCGCCGATGATTGCATCGCCTGGATCAAGGGCCGGCTGGAGGGCGCGACCTAGGCTCAGGCCCCCAGAAGACAAAGGCCGAAGCCCCGCGCGGGGCTTCGGCCTCGATTTTAGCTGCGCGGCTCAGGCTCAGGACTTGCCGCCCTCGCCCGCCTCGGTTTCGGGACGTTTGGTGATCACCTCGTCGATCAGGCCGAAATCCTTGGCGGCATCGGCGGTCATGAAATTGTCGCGCTCCAGGGCCTCGCCGATCTTCTTCACGCTCTGGCCGGTATGGCCGGCATAGATTTCGTTGAGGCGCTTGCGCAGGGACAGGATTTCCTCGGCATGCAGGGCAATGTCGCTGGCCTGGCCCTGGAAACCGCCCGAGGGCTGATGCACCATGATGCGGGCATTGGGCAGGGCATAGCGCATGCCGGACTCACCGGCGGCCAGCAGCAGCGAGCCCATGGAGGCGGCCTGGCCGATGCACAGGGTGGTGACCGGCGGTTTGATGAACTGCATGGTGTCGTAGATCGCCATGCCCGAGGTCACCACGCCGCCGGGCGAGTTGATATAGATCGAAATTTCCTTGGTCGGGTTTTCCGCTTCCAGAAACAGAAGCTGGGCGGTGACCAGCGAAGCCATGCCGTCTTCAACCGGGCCGGTGAGAAAAATAATCCGCTCCTTCAGCAGGCGGGAGAAGATATCATAGGCCCGCTCGCCGCGATTGGTCTGTTCGACCACCATCGGGACCAGGTTCATATAGGTTTCAATCGGGTCTGTCATAATGCGCTTTCCTTGGTTTTCGGGTCCCGCTCGGGTTTTTCAGTGTTGTTAGCTTGATTCGGTAAACGATCCGTCGATATTCTGGGCCGATCGCGGCGAAATGCTATCATTCCAGCATCGCCATGGTGCCGCGTATCTGCTTAGATGTAGTCTGCCGCTGCCTGGTTGAAAAGCCGCAGGGGATAATTTCATCCGCCGAAGACAACAACAATAAAGAGAGACATTCATGTTGAAAGCCACTCCCCTCGCCATTCTTGCCGGCCTGCTGTTCACCGCGATGACGGCGCTGCCGGCGCCGGCCAGCGCCGGGCAAAGCCTGTGGTCGCATAACGGCTCGACCATGCTTTGGTATTCGAACGGCCAGCGCCGCCAGGTCAGCTATTACGCGCCGCGGGCCGGCCTTTCGGTCAATCCGGGCACGGTGCTGTTCGAGGGCCAGAAAGTAGGCTCCGAGATTTACGGCACCGCCTATGTGTTCAAGCGCGGCTGCCAGCCCGCCCCCTATACGGTGCGCGGCCTGGTGGACCCGTCCAACCAGACCCATGTGGTGCTGTATGGCAGCGCGCCGATTCGCCAGCGCGGCGGCTGCCGGGTGGTGGGCTATAACCCGCAAAGCAGCAATTCCCGGCTCGAATTCAACTATCTGCGGCGCTACTAAAAGCCGGCAGGCAAAATAAAACCGCGGCGGAAGCTCATCCTCCGCCGCGGTCACTAACTTCTTTAAATCAAAAGCTTAGTCTTCGGATTTGTCCTTGGATTTCGCCTTGGGCTTGGCCTTGGCTTTGGCCTTCGGCTTGGCTTTCGCCTTTGCCTTGGGCTTGTCGCCCTCGTCCTCTTCCTCGGGGTCCTTGAACAGTTCCTCGCGGGTCACTTTCTTCTCTTCGGCCTTCACCAGTTCGAGAATATAGTCGATGACCTTTTCCTCGAAGATCGGGGCGCGGATCGAAGCCATGGCCTGCGGGTTCTTGCTGTAATAGTCGTAGACTTCCTTTTCCTGGCCGGGGAAATTGCGCAGATGCTCGGACAGGGCCGCGTTCATCTCCTCATCCGAGACCTGAATCTGCTTGCTGTCGCCGATCTCCGAGATCACCAGGCCGAGGCGCACCCGGCGCTCGGAAATCTTGGTGTAGTCCTTGCGGGCTTCTTCCTCGGTGGTGCCTTCGTCATCGAAGGTCTTGTTGGATTTCTCCATATCGGCGGTGAGCTGGTTCCAGATGCCCTCGAATTCCTGCTCCACCAGAGTGGGCGGCAGTTCGAAATCATAAAGCTCGTCCATCACATCGAGCAGTTCGCGCTTCATGCGGGTGCGCGAAACCTTGGCGAAATCCTTTTCGATCTGTTCGCGCACGATGGTGGACAGGGCCGACAGATCGTCAAAACCCATGGTCTTGGCCATCTCGTCGCTGACCTCAGGGGTTTTGGCCAGCTCGACCTTGACGACCTTGACATCGAACTCGGCATCCTTGCCGGCCAGATGCTCGGCCTGATAATCTTCCGGGAACTTGACCTTGACCACGGTTTCGGTGCCGGCCTCGCTGCCGATGAGCTGATCCTCGAAGCCGGGGATGAAGCTGCCCTCGCCGAGCACCAGCGGAATGCCCTCGGCGCTGCCATTCTCGAAGGGCTCGCCGTCGATCTTGCCGACAAAGTCGATGATCACACGGTCGCCGGCCTCGGCCTTGCCGGATTTTTCCTCATATTCCTTGTTCTGCTCGGCAAAGGATTCCAGCGCCTTGGTGACATCCTCATCGTCCACATCCGCCACCGGACGGGTCAGGGTGACCTTGGTGAAATCGGTGATTTCGAAAGTCGGCACCACCTCATAGGTCATGTTGAACACCAGATCCGCCTGGCCGGCCAAAATCCCCTCAACCTCCTCCTGGCCCTCGGGCAGGGTGATGCTGGGCTGCAGAGCCGGCTTTTCGCCGCGCTCCATCAGGGTGTCGCGAGTGGCTTCATTGACGCTCTGCTCGATGATTTCAGTCATCGCCTGGCGGCCATGAAGTTTCTTCAGATGCGCGACCGGCACCTTGCCGGGGCGGAAGCCCTTGATCTGGACCTGACCCTTGATCTGTTCCAGCTTGTCCATCAGCTTGGCTTCAAGATCGGCAGCCGGGATGGTGAATTGAAGCTCGCGCTTCAGGCCTTCATTGGCGGTTTCATTAACCTGCATTGTCATTCATTCCTGTAAGCAAGATCGGCGCAACACATGATTGGGCCGGACACACGCCCAGCTAAAAAAAGCTGACGGCAATAGAATTCTTAGCCGGGCTGTTACGTGTTTTGGCCGCTTTTTTCAAGCCTTGTTGCGCAAATCGGGGCAAAAATCACCGGATTTTCACGCCGCACCCGGCTCAGGGCTCAGGGATCGGCGGTAAAGATGCCATGTGGCATGGCCCAGCACCGGCAGAATGACGAACAGCCCCACCAGACCGGACAGCAGCGACAGGCCGATCAGCGCCGCGATGATCACGCACCAGATCGCCATCGGCGTGAAATTGTCCCGCACCAGCCGCACCGAGGTGATCATGGCGGTGACGAAGTCGATCCGGCGGTCGAACAATAGGGGGAACGAGACCACCGAGAAGGAAAACACGAACATGGCGATCACCGCCCCGGCGGCATTGCCGATCAGCAGAAACAGCCATCCGGCCGGGGTGGTGAGGATCATGGAGACGGTCTCGCTGGCGCTGAGCGAATTGAGCCCGAGAAAGCCGAAAAACATCAGCGCCGCGATATCCATCCAGATGAACAGGGAAAAGCCGGTGACGATCGCCATCCAGCCCAGATCCGATCTGGACGAGCCCAGCACATCGTCAATCAGGGCGGTCCAACTGGGGCGGCCGCCGTCTTCAAGCTGGCGGCTGATGGCGTAAAAGCCGGTGGCGATGAACGGAGCGATCAACGCAAAGCCGGCGGTCAGGGGATAGACCAGAAAGGGCAGATCGAACTTGAACAGCAGCAGCAGCAAGAGCCAGCCGGCCACCGCATAGATGCCGCCGAACACGATGCTGAACAATGGCGCGCTGCGAAAGTCCCGCAGGCCCCCGGCCAGACTTTCCAGAATATCGTCGGTGGTCACCGCCCTGATTTCAGGCATGGTTGTGCCTGTGTTTTTATTGTCGTTCATTATTGCCCCTCCGTGGTCAATACTTTGGCGCGGATGACGGGCGGTGCGGTTGCTTGTTATGTTTGAAATAGACGCCGCCCGTGGGGAAGTTTCACCCCCCGCTGTATTTTGTTATGGCAAGAGCTTAGCGGCAGACTTCCGCAGCGGCAAGTGGCAGGCCAACACCTGATTGCCAGGCCGGGCCGGTTGTGCTGATATGCGCCCCATGCCAAGCCCCGCCCCACCCATCCGCACCATCACCCGCCGGGACACCAAAGCTGTGCTGGCGCTCAATCAGGCCCATATCGCCGAGACCTCGGCGCTGTCGCCCAGCGAACTGCACCGGCTGACCGATATCGCCTTTCATACCGGCATTGCCGGGGCGGCGGACGGGTTCTGCATCGCCATGGACCAGGCTTCGGCCTATGACAGTCCCAATTTCCTGTGGTTCGCGGCGCGGCACCGGCGCTTTGTCTATGTGGACCGGATCATCGTGGCGCCCGAGGCGCGCGGGCGCGGGCTGGCGCGGGCGCTTTACGGGGCGCTGATATCGGCGGCGCGCGCCGCCGGGCATGAGATTCTGTGCTGCGAGGTCAATATCGACCCACCCAACCCGGGCTCGGAGGCGTTTCACGCCCGCCTCGGCTTTGAACGGGTCGGCGCGGCAGTGCTGGAAGAGACCGGCAAAAAGGTCGGCTATTGGGCGCTGAGGCTTTAGCGCGGAAGCTTTAGCTCAAGCTTGAGCCATCCTTGCGGGTGAATTGCCATTTCCCATCCTCGCCCTGCACCGCCTTGATGTCGTCATTGGGATATTCGACGCCATCCCCCGGGCGGCGGTCGCCCACTTCCAGAATCAGGCAATCCTCATGGGAGCGGTTGTGCAGGTGATGCGCCGCGCCGCCGGCGGCAAAGCCCGCCGCCATGCCGGGCTCAAGCGCAAACTCGCCCTCATCGCTGATCAGCACGGCCTCCCCCGCCAGCACATAGATGAACTCATCCTGCTTGAAATGGCGGTGATGCAGGGCCGAGACCGCACCCGGCGCCAGCCTCAGCAGATTAACCCCGAAGTTCTTGAGCCCGAACAGGTCGCCCAATGGCTGCTTGGCGCGCCCGGCCATCATCGAGGCATAGGGTTCGGGATAAAGGCTTTTCACCGCCCGCACCGGCGCATCCTTGGCGTGAATGACAACGATTTTTTCTGACATGTTTCTCTCCCGCTTTAAGGCTTAAATGCTGAACGCGGCCATGAGGGATATGGCCAGAAATATGGGCCAGGCAAAATGGCGAAAGCGGGTGAAACCGGCCGCCAGCAAGGCGCTGACCAGGAATATGAGCGCGATCGCGGCGAGAACGGTGCCGCGCAGGTCCGGTCCACCGTCCGAGACCGCCAGCAACAGGCCGGCCATGCCCCACCAGGCGGCGGTGGTCAGATGCCAGGCAAAACGCAAGGTGCGGCGGGTGAACCAGTCGGATCCGAACAAAACGGGCAGATCGCCGCGGCGGAACAGCCGTATCAGAATATAGCGCTCGCCGAGCACGGAATGGGCCAGCCCGATCAGAACCGCCAAAAAAGCTGCGGTTATCAACATGGGCCTCGCTCCTATCCTGGCGGCGGGTATACCGCTGTTCAGGCGCAGTCTAGCTTATGGGTGCAAAAAGCGAAATATGGGATGAGATTTTGGTGCGGGCGGAGGGACTTGAACCCCCACGGCTTGCGCCACAAGAACCTAAATCTTGCGTGTCTACCAGTTCCACCACGCCCGCAAGGCGCCGCCTGCTTCCAAGCCGGCTTTCTCGCTTAATAGCACAGGCAGCGCAAATGCCAAGCCCCGGCACGAGGCGGCCCTTTTGAGCCCCCCTTGATGTTCAGCTCTGGCTGACACCGAAGATGATGACGATGGTGGCGGCGGTCAGCGTGGTGACGCCGATAGCGATCTCCTGGGTCGCCATATGCGCAGTCCAATGGTAAAGCCATATCAAGCCGGCGGCAGCGGCGACATATTTCATCATGGTGCGGGCACTCCCGAATGCGGCTTCGTCACGGGCGCGGCTTGTCCTGCTGCGTGCGCGCAAATCCTGTTTCACAAAGGCGCCTCGCCCGTGCCCTTTCCTTCAGACAGACGCCACCTGATGAGACTACCCCCGAAACATGAAACCGAGGTTATTCCGGCCGCGGCAATTCGATTCAATTTATGCGGGAATGAACTGGGAAGCCGATTCAAGATTGCGATGAAAGCGATTGAAATCAGATTCGATTTTCAAATGTGCGCTCGACCCATTGTACATCGTAATAGCGGCCGAATTTGCGCCCGACCTCATGCAGCAGCCCGACTTTCACGAAGCCGAGTTTTTCGTGCAGGGCCAGCGAGCCCGCATTGGGCAGGGCGATCAGCCCATAGGCCTTGTGAATGTCGCGGGTCTCCAGCCGCGCCAGCAGGGCCGAATAGAGGCGCGTGCCAAGCCCCCTGCCCCCGGCATCGGGGTTCAGATAGATGGTGGTCTCGACCGAGGTGTCATAAGCGGCGCGGTCCTTCAGCGGCAGGGCATGGGCATAGCCGACCAGCCGGCCCTGCTCGGTCAGCACCAGCAGCGGATAACGGCCCGCCGCGTCGAAACGGCCGAACCAGGCCTGCCGGTCGCGCCAGTCATAAGACTCCACGTCGAAGGTGATGTGCGTCTCGCGCACATAATGGTTATAAATCTCGGTGATGGCCGGCAGGTCGCCGGGCTCGGCGAGGCGGATGACCGGCTCGGCGCGGGTCATGACGCGGCCAGCTCGCGCAGCACGGCGGGGAGCAATTCCGGCAGGTCCTCGGCGATCAGGCCGGGGCCGAAGCGGCCGGCGGCGGCGCCGTGCAGCCACACGGCGGCGGCGGCGGACATCATCGGCCCCATGCCCTGGGCCAGCAGCCCGGCGATGATGCCGGCGAGCACATCGCCGGCGCCGGCGGTGGCCAGGGTGGCCGGGGCATTGGCGTTGATGATGACGCGCCCGTCCGGGGCGGCGATGACCGTGTCCGGGCCCTTATAGACGATGAAGGCGCCGGTGAGACAGGCGGCCTGCAGCGCGCGGGCGCATTTGGACCGGACCGCCTCGGGGCCTGATTCAGCTTTGTCTTCCAGGCCCTTGAACAGGCGGGCATATTCGCCGTCATGCGGGGTGATCACCACCGGGCGGGACTTGCGCAGATGCACGAGAGAGATCAGCTCGTCGAGGCGCCCGCCATAGGAGGTGATGGCATCGGCGTCGAGCACCGTGGCGGCGCCCGATTTCAGCACCACCTCCACCTCCGCGCGGGTATTGCCGCCGGTGCCGTGGCCGGGCCCTACGACCACCGCGTTCATGCGCCGGTCGCTGAGCATCACCTCCAGCGCATCGGCGCTGTCGATCCTTTGCAGCATG
>PKTQ01000174.1 GCA_002869085.1 Hyphomicrobiales bacterium
CAAACCGCCCTGCAACAAACTACTCGATGATTTTCGATACCACGCCGGCGCCGACAGTGCGGCCGCCCTCGCGGATCGCGAAACGAAGCTGCTCTTCCATCGCGATCGGCACGATCAGCTCGACCTCGACATTGCAGTTATCGCCCGGCATCACCATCTCGGTGCCCTCAGGCAGCGAAACCACGCCGGTCACATCCGTGGTACGGAAGTAAAACTGCGGACGATAATTGGTGAAGAACGGCGTATGGCGCCCGCCCTCATCCTTGGTCAGGATATAGGCTTCGGCCGTGAACTTGGTGTGCGGAGTGATCGAACCCGGCGCGCAAACCACCTGGCCGCGCTCAACCTCGTCGCGCTTGGTGCCGCGCAGCAGAACGCCCACATTGTCGCCCGCCTCGCCCTGATCCAGAAGCTTGCGGAACATCTCAACGCCCGTGCAGACCGTCTTCTGAGTGTCCTTGACACCGACAATCTCCACCTCGTCGCCGACATGAATGATCCCGCGCTCAACACGGCCCGTCACAACCGTGCCACGGCCGGAAATCGAGAACACATCCTCAATCGGCATCAGGAACGGCTTGTCCTTCGGACGGTCCGGCTGCGGAATGTAATCGTCAACCGCCGCCATCAGCTTCAAAATCGAATCGCGCCCGATCTCCTCGTCACGGCCCTCAAGCGCCGCAAGCGCGGAACCGGCGATGATCGGAATGTCGTCGCCCGGGAAATCATAAGAAGAAAGAAGCTCGCGAATCTCCATCTCCACAAGCTCCAGAAGCTCCTCGTCGTCAACCTGGTCGACCTTGTTCATGTAAACAACCAGCGCCGGAACACCAACCTGACGCGCCAGAAGAATATGCTCGCGGGTCTGAGGCATCGGGCCGTCAGCCGCCGAAACCACCAGGATCGCGCCGTCCATCTGCGCCGCGCCGGTGATCATGTTCTTCACATAGTCAGCATGACCCGGGCAGTCCACATGCGCGTAATGACGGTTCTCAGTCTCATACTCAACATGAGCCGTCGAAATCGTGATGCCACGGGCCTTCTCTTCCGGAGCCTTGTCAATCTCGTCAAACGCCGTAACCGTCGCCCCGCCCGTCTCGGCCAGAACCTTGGTGATCGCCGCCGTCAATGTCGTCTTGCCATGGTCAACATGGCCAACCGTGCCAATGTTGCAATGCGGCTTCGTGCGCTCAAATTTCTCTTTGGACATACTGCCCTCCTTCACTTTTCCTTGCGGGCCCGCCAGGCCCGAATTCCATAAATTCCGTTACGCCATCCGTGCCAGGATTTCATCGGCAACCGCTTTGGGCACCTGCTGGTAATGATCGAACTGCATCGTGTACTGCGCCCGGCCCTGAGACATGGAGCGCAGATTGTTCACATAGCCGAACATGTTGGCCAGCGGCACCATGGCGGAGATCACCGTGGCGACACCGCGAATCTCGGTACCGCCGATCTGGCCGCGCCGGCTGTTCAGATCGCCGATCACATCGCCCATATAATCTTCCGGCGTCACAACTTCGACCTTCATCACCGGCTCCAGCAATTTGGCGCCGGCGCCCTGCACCGCCTCGCGGAACGCCGCACGGCCGGCGATTTCGAACGCCATCACGCTGGAGTCCACATCGTGATAGGCGCCGTCGGTCAGGGTCACCTTCACATCGAGGATCGGGAACCCGGCCAGCACACCGCCGGTGAGCACGCTGTTGATGCCCTTTTCCACGCCGGGGATATATTCTTTGGGAATATTGCCGCCGACGATCTTGTTTTCGAACTCGTAACCGGCACCCGGCTCCTGCGGCTCGACCGTCATCTTGACCCGCGCGAACTGACCGGAACCACCGGTCTGTTTCTTGTGGGTGTAATCGACATCATTGGCGCGGGTGATGGTCTCGCGATACGCCACCTGCGGCGCACCCACATTGGCCTCAACCTTGAATTCGCGCTTCATGCGATCGACCAGAATGTCCAGATGCAGCTCGCCCATGCCGGCGATAATGGTCTGGCCGGATTCCTCGTCGGTGGACACCCGGAACGAGGGGTCCTCCTGCGCCAGACGCTGCAGGGCCATGCCCATCTTTTCCTGGTCGGCCTTGGTCTTGGGCTCCACCGCCACCTCGATCACCGGCTCGGGGAATTCCATCCGTTCCAGAATGACCGGACGGTTGGGATCGCAAAGCGTATCGCCGGTGGTGGTCTGCTTCAGACCGGCCAGGGCGACGATGTCGCCCGCATAGGCGGTCTTGATGTCCTCGCGGCTGTTGGAATGCATCAGCAGCATGCGCCCGACACGCTCGCGCTTTTCCTTCACCGTGTTCATGATGCCGTCGCCGGAATTCAGCACACCCGAATAGATGCGGCAGAAGGTCAGCGAGCCGACAAACGGGTCGTTCATCACCTTGAAGGCCAGCATCGAAAACGGCGCATCGTCGCTCGATTTGCGGGTCGCCTCATCGCCGGACTTCACGTCAATGCCCTTGATCGGCGGCACGTCGATGGGCGAAGGCAGATAATCGATCACCGCATCAAGAAGCGGCTGCACACCCTTGTTCTTGAAGGCTGATCCGCACAGAATCGGCACGAAATCGCCCCGCGCCGTGCCGGTGTGAATGAGATCAACCAGCTTCTCAATGCTGATCTCCTCACCTTCCAGATAGGCCTCCATCGCCTCTTCATCGACCTCGACCGCAGTCTCGACCAGCTTTTCGCGATATTCGGCGGCCTTTTCAGCCAGCTCTCCGGTAACGTCTTCCTCGTGGAACTTGGCCCCAAGGGTCTCCTCGTCCCAGATGATGGATTTCATCCGCATCAGGTCGACCACGCCCTGGAAGTCGTTTTCAGCGCCGATCGGCAGCTGCATCACCAGCGCATTGGCCCC
>PKTQ01000083.1 GCA_002869085.1 Hyphomicrobiales bacterium
GGCGGCTCGGCCCTGAAGGCGGCCGAGCTGGTGGCCGAGGCCGGCGGCGAGGTGATCGAGGTGCTGACCCTGGTGGACCGCCAGGAGGGCGCCGGCGAGGCCTTCGCCGCGGCGGGTATGAAATTCAGGGCACTGTTCACCGCGGACGAGTTTCGCGCCTAGGCCATCCCGGGCCAAGGCCGCGCCGGCACCCACAGGCTTGGCAATGCGGCGCCGAAGTCTATATGTGTTCTAAACCCTAAGTCTGACCCCTAAGCTATTGAACTTTGCCGGCAGGGGGATGAATGTAGGCCCCCGCGTCCAGCCATTGACAGGAACCGATCATGCCGACCCAGCCCGCCAAGCGCCGCCCGATTGTCCTTTGCATTCTCGATGGCTGGGGCCTCAGGGCCGAGACGGAAGCCAATGCCATCGCCCTCGGCCATACCCCCAATTGGGACCGTCTGATTTCCACCTGCCCCCATGCCCGCCTCAGCGCCTCGGCGCTGGATGTGGGCCTGCCCGGCGGCCAGATGGGCAATTCCGAGGTCGGCCATATGAATCTCGGCGCCGGCCGGGTGGTGATGCAGGACCTGCCGCGCATCGACGCCGCCATCGCCGATGGCAGCTTTGCCGCCAATCCGGTGCTCGGCGAGATGATCGCCGCCCTCAAGGACAGCGGCGGCACCTGCCATCTGATGGGCCTGCTGTCGCCGGGCGGTGTGCATTCCATGCAGGAGCACATGCTGGTCCTGTGCTGCATCCTCGCCGAACAGCAAATTCCCGTCGCGGTGCATGCGCTGCTCGACGGGCGCGACACCCCGCCCTCCAGCGCCCATGGCTATATGCAGGCCTTCCTCGCCGGCATCGACGGTCTTGCCGGCGTGCGTGTCGCCACCGTCACCGGCCGCTATTGGGGCATGGACCGGGATAAGCGCTGGGACCGGGTCGAGAAGGCCCATGCCGCCATCACTGGCGGGCAGGGGGCGGCTTTCCCCGATGCCCTCAGCGCCATCAGCGCCAGCTATGAGGCGGGACAGACCGATGAGTTCATGCTGCCGGCGATCATCGGCGGTTATGACGGCATGCATGACGGCGACGGGCTGCTGATGGCCAATTTCCGCGCCGACCGGGCGCGGGAGATTCTCACCGCCCTTGTCGATCCGGAGTTTGACGGTTTTGCGCGGGGCCCCATGGTGAACTTTGCCGCCAGGGTCGGCATGGTCGAATATTCCACGGATCTGAACCGCTTTTTCAAAGCCCTGTTCGCCTCTGAGCGGCTGAACAATATTCTGGGGGCGCTGGTGGCGGAAGCCGGCATGACCCAGTTGCGCACCGCCGAGACCGAAAAATACGCCCATGTCACCTTTTTCTTCAATGGCGGCGAAGAACAGGTTTTCCCCGGCGAGGAGCGGATTTTGATCAGCTCCCCCAAGGTCGCCACCTATGACCTGCAGCCCGAAATGTCGGCTCCCGAGGTGACCGACCGCCTGGTCGAGGCCATTGCCGGCGGCGGCTTCGATCTGATCATCGTCAATTATGCCAATGGCGACATGGTCGGCCATACCGGCATTCTGGAGGCGGCGATCAAGGCCGCCGAGACCCTGGACACGGCCCTGGGCCGGGTCGAAAAGGCGGTGCGCGAGGCGGGCGGCGCCCTGCTGATCACCGCCGATCACGGCAATTGCGAGCAGATGGTCGATCCCGATACCGGCGAGCCCCACACCGCCCATACCCTCAATCCGGTGCCTTTGGTGCTGGTCAACGGTCCGGCGGATGTCACCGCGCTCAAAGACGGCATTCTGGCCGATGTGGCGCCGACCCTGCTCGATCTGCTGGGGCTTGAGAAACCCGCCGAGATGACCGGCCATTCCCTGCAACAGCGCAGCAACACGCCGGCCGGCTGACCGCGACAGGGCGCCGCCGGGCGCCCCGAATCGCCTGGCCGCCGGGCCGGGGTAGGCTCGCGGGTTTTTTACACAATGTCGGCTTTTTTATCCTGTAAAACGCAATAGCTGGTGTAT
>PKTQ01000423.1 GCA_002869085.1 Hyphomicrobiales bacterium
TGATTGATGGTGTCGAACGGCACTTCCGGATGGCGCGGCAGCAGATCCGCCAGCAGCATGCGGCCCTGCGTGGCATCAACAATAATCCGGATCGGGTTATTGTCCTTGTCCACCGTGTGATAGCGCGCCCTGATCTTGGAATGCAGGGTGACGACGCCGCTCTCCAGCGCCTGCTCGATTTCGGCCATCGAGCCGAAGATCATCCCCTCGCCCGGCTCGTTTTCCTTCATCAGCGACACATAATAGAGGCCGAGCACGATATCCTGCGAAGGCACGATGATCGGCGATCCGTCGGCCGGATGCAGGATGTTGTTGGTCGACATCATCAGCACCCGCGCCTCAAGCTGCGCTTCCAGGCTCAGCGGCACATGTACCGCCATCTGGTCACCGTCGAAATCGGCGTTGAACGCGGCGCACACCAGCGGATGCAGCTGAATCGCCTTGCCTTCCACCAGCACCGGCTCAAAGGCCTGAATGCCAAGCCTGTGCAGGGTCGGGGCGCGGTTGAGCAGGATCGGATGCTCACGGATCACCTCGTCGAGAATATCCCAGACTTCGGGCTTTTCTTTCTCCACCAGCTTCTTGGCCTGTTTCACTGTCGAGGACAGGCCCTTGGCCTCCAGCCGCGAATAGATGAACGGCTTGAACAGCTCCAGCGCCATCTTCTTCGGCAGGCCGCATTGCTGGAGCTTCAGCTCCGGCCCGACCACGATCACCGAACGGCCCGAATAATCGACGCGCTTGCCGAGCAGGTTCTGGCGGAAACGCCCCTGCTTGCCTTTCAGCATGTCGGCCATGGATTTCAGCGGGCGCTTATTGGCACCGGTGATCACCCGGCCGCGACGGCCATTGTCGAACAGCGCATCCACCGCTTCTTGCAGCATGCGCTTTTCGTTGCGGATGATGATATCCGGCGCGCGCAGCTCGATCAGGCGTTTCAGGCGGTTATTGCGGTTGATCACCCGGCGGTAAAGGTCATTCAGATCCGAGGTGGCGAAGCGGCCGCCATCCAGCGGCACCAGCGGGCGCAGCTCGGGCGGAATCACCGGGATCACCGTCATGATCATCCATTCCGGACGGTTGCCGGATTCTAAGAACGCCTCGACCACTTTCAACCGCTTGGCGAATTTCTTCAGCTTCAGCTCGGACTTGGTCTCGGCAATGTCGGTGCGGACCTGAGCCCGGATCGCTTCCAGGTCGAGCCCCTGCAACAGCTCGCGGATCGCCTCGGCGCCAATGCCGGCGGTGAAGCTGTCGGCGCCATATTCATCCTGCGCCTGCATATATTCTTCTTCGGTCAGCAGCTGGTTTTCGGCCAGCGGTGTGATGCCCGGCTCTGTGACGATGAAATTATCGAAATAAAGGACGCTTTCCAGCTCCTTCAGGGTCATGTCAATCAACAGGCCGATCCGGCTCGGCAGCGATTTCAGGAACCAGATATGCGCCACCGGCGCCGCCAGGTCGATATGGCCCATGCGGTCGCGCCGCACCTTTGACAAGGTGACCTCGACGCCGCATTTTTCGCAGATGATGCCTTTATATTTCATCCGCTTATATTTGCCGCACAGGCATTCGTAATCCTTGATCGGGCCGAAGATGCGGGCGCAGAACAGCCCGTCCCGCTCCGGCTTGAAGGTGCGGTAATTGATGGTCTCAGGCTTTTTGATCTCGCCATAGGACCAGGACAGGATTTTCTCCGGGCTGGCGATCGAGATGCGCAGATGATCAAATGTCTGCGTTTGCATCGTCGGATTAAACGGGTTCATGACCTCTTGGTTCATGATGGTGCTCCTCCTGACCAATCGGGCCGTTCAGCTTCGACACGTCCTTTCGGCCCTTCAGACGGTCTGTCAATCACTCTACACCTCGTCGCCCGCCAAATTGGCGAACCGTGGCTGCGTTGTCGCGGCCCGCCTATTCGGCGGGCTCGTTCTGGGTTGGGATATAGCTTTCCTCATCCGGCGCCTCGGAGCTCTGCAACTCCACATCGAGCCCCAGCGAGCGCATTTCCTTCATCAGCACATTGAACGATTCCGGTATGCCGGCCTCAAAGGTGTCATCCCCATGCACGATGGCTTCATAGACCTTGGTCCGGCCGGCCACGTCATCGGATTTCACCGTCAGCATTTCCTGCAGCGTATAGGCCGCGCCGTAAGCTTCCAGCGCCCACACCTCCATTTCGCCGAAGCGCTGGCCGCCGAACTGCGCCTTGCCGCCCAGCGGCTGCTGGGTCACCAGGCTGTAGGGGCCGATGGAGCGGGCATGGATCTTGTCATCCACCAGATGATGCAGCTTGAGGATATAGATATAGCCAACAGTCACCTTGCGGTCGAACGTCTCGCCGGTACGCCCGTCATAGAGGGTTTCCTGCCCGGAGCGGTCGAGCCCGGCCATGTCGAGCATTTCGACGATGTCCTTGTCATGAGCGCCGTCAAACACCGGTGTGGCGATCGGCACCCCCTTCGACAGGGTTTTCGACATGCCGGCAATGGCCGCATCATCCATGGTCTTGATGCGCTCATCGCCTTCGAAAATGGCGTTGAACTTGTCCTTCAAGGGCTGGATGTCCTGGGTGTGCTCGTAATTCTCAAGCGCTGTGCCCAATTGCCTGCCGAGCCCGGCGCATGCCCAGCCCAGATGTGTCTCCAGAATCTGGCCCACATTCATCCGGCTCGGCACGCCGAGCGGGTTCAGCACCACATCAACCGAGGTGCCGTCTTCCAGGAACGGCATATCCTCGATCGGCATGATGCGGCTGATCACACCCTTATTACCGTGACGTCCGGCCATTTTGTCGCCCGGCTGCAGCTTGCGCTTCACCGCCACGAACACCTTGACCATCTTCATCACGCCAGGCGGCATTTCATCGCCGCGCTGCAATTTGTCCACCTTGTCGACAAAACGTTCCTCGAGCTGCCGGCGCGCCTCTTCATACTGGGCGCGAATGGCCTCGATCGCCGCCATGGCGTCATCGTCCTTAAGGCCGAGCTGCCACCACTGGGCGCGGGGCAGATTGTCCAGAATCTCCTGGCTGATCTCGGCGCCCACCTCGACCCCTTTCGGGCCGGCGGCGACGATTTTGCCCATCAGCGCATCACCGAGCCGCGCATAGACATTGCGGTCCAGAATGCCGAGCTCGTCGTCCCGGTCCTTGGCCAGGCGTTCGATTTCCTCACGCTCAATGGCCAGCGCCCGCTCGTCCTTGTCGATGCCGTGCCGGTTGAACACCCGCACTTCCACCACTGTGCCGGTGGTGCCCGGCGGCAGTTTCAGCGAGGTGTCGCGCACATCCGAGGCTTTTTCGCCGAAAATGGCCCGCAGGAGTTTCTCCTCCGGAGTCATCGGCGACTCGCCCTTCGGGGTGATCTTGCCAACCAGAATATCGCCCGGCCGCACTTCGGCGCCGATATAGACGATGCCGGCCTCGTCGAGATTCTTCAGCGATTCCTCGCCCACATTGGGAATGTCGCGGGTGATCTCTTCCGGCCCCAGCTTGGTATCGCGGGCCGCCACCTCAAACTCTTCCAGATGGATCGAGGTGAACACATCGTCGCGCACAATGCGCTCGGAAATCAGGATCGAATCCTCGAAATTATAGCCGTTCCAGGGCATGAAGGCCACGAGCACATTTCGCCCCAGCGCCAGCTCGCCCAGCTCGGTCGACGGGCCGTCGGCGATGATTTCGCCCTCGCGCACATAATCCCCCACCCGCACCAGCGGCCGCTGATTGATGCTGGTCGATTGGTTGGAGCGCTGGAATTTGAGCAGATTGTAGATATCGACGCCGGATTTGGAGGCGTCCTTCTCTTCGGTCGCCCGAATGACGATGCGGGTGGCATCGACCTGGTCGATGATCCCGGCCCGGCGCGCCGCCACGGCAGCGCCGGAATCCCGGGCCACCACAGCTTCCATGCCGGTGCCGACAAACGGCGCCTCGGCCCGCACCAGCGGCACCGCCTGGCGCTGCATGTTCGAGCCCATCAGGGCGCGGTTGGCGTCATCGTTCTCCAGGAACGGGATCAGCGCCGCGGCCACTGACACCAGCTGCTTGGGCGAAACGTCGATATAATCGACCCGCTCGGACGGCACCATCAGCACATCGCCAGCATGGCGGCAGATCACCATGTCGCGGGCAAAACGGCCATCATCGGTCAGATGGGCATTGGCCTGGGCAATATAGTGCTTGGTCTCCTCGGTGGCCGACAGATATTCGACCTCGTCGGTGACCTTGGCGTCGCGCACCCGGCGATAGGGGCTTTCGATAAAGCCGTATTTATTGACCAGCGCATAGGTGGCCAGCGAGTTGATCAGGCCGATATTCGGCCCTTCCGGGGTCTCAATCGGGCAGATGCGGCCATAATGGGTGGGATGCACGTCGCGCACCTCAAAGCCGGCGCGCTCGCGGGTCAAGCCGCCCGGGCCGAGCGCCGACAGGCGCCGCTTATGGGTGATTTCCGAAAGCGGATTGGTCTGGTCCATGAACTGGCTGAGCTGGGACGAGCCGAAAAACTCGCGCACCGCGGCGGCAGCCGGCTTGGCGTTGATCAGATCCTGCGGCATCACCGTGTCGATTTCCACCGAGCTCATACGCTCGCGGATAGCCCGCTCCATGCGCAGCAGACCGACCCGATACTGGTTTTCCATCAGCTCGCCCACCGAGCGCACCCGCCGGTTGCCGAGATGATCGATATCGTCGACCTCGCCGCGGCCGTCGCGCAGGCCCACCAGCGCCTTGACCACTTCCAGAATGTCTTCCGGGCGCAGGGTGCGGACTGTGTCCTCCACATCCATTTCCAGGCGCATATTCATCTTCACCCGGCCAACCGCCGACAGATCATAGCGTTCCGGATCGAAGAACATGCTCTCGAACAGCGCCAGCGCCGTCTCATAGGTCGGCGGCTCGCCCGGGCGCAGCGCCCGGTAAATTTCCGACAGGGCTTCCTTGCGGTTCGAAGTCTTGTCGATGGTCAGGGTGTTGCGGATATAACCGCCGATATTGACATGATCGATGTCCAGCAGCGGCAGTTCGGTAAAGCCCGCATCACGCAGCGTGGCCAGCATCTCTTCATCGATCTCGTCGCCGGCTTCAGCGAAGATCTCGCCATTTTCCAGATTGACCATGTCCTCGGCGACATAGAGCCCATAGACATCCTCGTCCTGCACCAGCACATGAGTCAGCCCATCTTTGGCCAGCTTGCGCGCCCGGGGCGGCGGCACCTTGGTGCCCGCCTTGATCACCACTTCGCCGCTGTCGGCGTTGATCACGTCGCTCGGGACCTTGACGCCCTTCAGCTGCTCCGGGTCGTACGGCTTGCGCCAGCCCTTGGAGGTGCTGGTGAAAATGATCGTTTTGTAGAAAGTGTTCAGAATCTCTTCCGTGTCCAGCCCCAGCGCATAAAGCAGCGTGGTCACCGGCAGCTTGCGGCGCCGGTCGATGCGCACAAACACCATGTCCTTGGCGTCGAATTCGAAATCGAGCCAGGACCCGCGATAGGGAATGATGCGCGCGGCGAACAGAATCTTGCCGCTGGAATGGGTCTTGCCTTTGTCGTGGTCGAAGAACACCCCCGGCGAGCGGTGCATCTGGCTGACGATCACCCGCTCGGTGCCATTGATGACAAAGGTGCCATTGGCGGTCATGAACGGCATATCGCCCATGAACACGTCCTGTTCCTTGATGTCCTTCACCGATTTGGCGCCGGTTTCCTCGTCCACATCGAACACCACCAGGCGCAGGGTCACTTTCAGCGGCGCCGCAAAGGTCATCGAGCGCTGCTGGCATTCCTCCACGTCGAATTTTGGGGTCTCGAATTTGTAGGACACATATTCAAGCATTGACGAGCCGGTGAAATCCTCAATCGGAAACACCGATTTGAACACTTCCTCAAGGCCCTCATCCAGACGTCCGCCTTCAGGTTTCTCGACCTGCAGAAACTGATCATAGGAGCGTTTCTGCACCTCGATCAGGTTCGGCATTTTCGCCACTTCCTCGATCCGCCCGAAATATTTGCGCAAACGCCTGTGACCGTTATGTGACAGCGTCATGATGCATCCTCATCCCGTGTTGGTGAAACAACTTGTCAGATCGCCCATTCCTTCCTCGTGAAGACGCGGGCGCTTTGAAAAGCGGTTTCTTATCCATGCCCGTACCCCCGGGGTACAGACACGCAAAGGCGCGCCGGTCCGCTGCATCAATGCAACGAACCGGCGGCCAGATATTTTGCGTTTGCGCCAGCTTACTTGAGCTCGACGGTCGCGCCGGCGGCTTCGAGTTTCTCTTTGATCTCGTTCGCCTCGTCCTTGGTTGCGTCTTCCTTGATCTCCTTCGGAGCGCTTTCCACCAGTTCCTTGGCCTCTTTCAGGCCCAGACCGGTGATCGCGCGGATCTCCTTGATCACATTGATCTTCTTTTCGCCGAAGGACGCCAGGACAACGGTGAAGCTATCCTTCTCTTCAGCTTCGGCAGCAGCTTCGCCGCCGCCCGCGGCGGCCACGGCAACCGGAGCCGCGGCAGAAACGCCCCATTTTTCTTCCAGAAGCTTCGAGAGTTCCGCAGCTTCCATCACAGTGAGATTTGAAAGATCTTCAGCAATTTTTTCAAGATCAGCCATTGTATCGTCCTCTTGATTCGATTCTCAATTGTTTACAGCACCTGAATTCAGGCGGCTTCGCTCTTCGTTGCATAGGCATTCAGCACCCGCGCCATCTGGCCGCCCGGAGCCTGGAGCACACCAGCGATACGTGTCGCCGGGGTTTGAACCAGCGCAATCATCTTGGCACGCAGTTCATCCAGTGAGGGCAGACTTGCCAGCGCATTGACGCCATTGACGTCAAGCACGGTGGTTCCGAGTGCGCCGCCGAGAATCACCAGCTTGGCGTTCTCCTTGGCGAAATCAGAAGCAACCTTGGGTGCCGCCACCGGATCGTCAGACCAGACCATCACAGTGGGGCCCGAGAACAGATCAGTGATGCTTTCACTGTCGGTTCCCTGAAGAGCAAGCTTGACAAGACGGTTCTTCGCGACCCGCACGGTAGCCCCGGCCTCGCGGCCACGGTTGCGCAGATCGGTCATATCCGCCACGGTCAAGCCCGAATAGTGAGCAACGACCACGACCGCTGTATTGGCGAATACACCGCCCAGCTCCGTGACCAGCTCTTCTTTTCTGGCTCTTTCCATGTGCTTACTCCATGAGTAGCGGCCGGATCGGGGCTCCGCCCCTTCGCCTTCCGCCGTTTCTCCCAGCCCGCGGACACCACATGCGAAATGCGGCGGACACGGACGCTTATTGACCTGCCCTCAACCTGGTGCGGATCAGTGATCCGCCCTATTGGCCAAGGTTCAAACCGAAACAGGGACGAACCCTGAAAACTCGATTTTCCCATCTCATGCGGGCCGGAAATCCGATTAAGCCGCGAGGCGCCAGCAATCTTGGACAGGTTCCGCCGGCTCGCAAAACGAACCGGCCATGTTGCCCGGCCCTTTCGGAAAGGCCGGGCGAACATTCCTATCGGGTAGCGTTATGCGCTGATAACGCTTCCCGGTTCCACATGCACGCCGGGGCCCATGGTGGAGCTCAGCGCGACACGCTTGACATATGTTCCCTTGGCGCCCGAAGGCTTGGCCTTCAGCACCGCGCCCATCAGCGCCAGGGCGTTCTCTTTCAGCTGCTCCTCGGTGAAGCTCGCCTTGCCGATGCCCGCATGGAGGATGCCGGCCTTCTCGACCCGGAACTCCACCGCGCCGCCCTTGGCCGACTTCACAGCTTCGCCCACATTGGCGGTCACGGTGCCGACTTTCGGGTTCGGCATCATGCCGCGCGGCCCGAGAATCTTGCCCAGACGCCCCACCACCGGCATCATGTCCGGAGAGGCGATGCAGCGGTCAAAATCGATCTCGCCCTTCTGTACCGCCTGGGCCAGATCGTCATCGCCGACAATATCGGCGCCGGCGGCGCGGGCTTCATCGGCCTTGTCGCCCTTGGCGAACACCGCCACCCGCACCGTGCGGCCCGAGCCGGCGGGCAGATTGCACACGCCGCGCACCATCTGGTCGGCATGACGCGGATCGACACCGAGATTCATCGACATTTCGATGGTCTCGTCGAACTTGGCCTGGGCATTGCCCTTCACCAGCGCGATGGCTTCGGTGACGTCATAAAGCTTCTTGCGGTCGATCTTCGCCACCGCAGCCTGCATACGCTTGCCTGCTTTCGCCATGATCAGCCCTCCACTTCCAGGCCCATCGAACGGGCAGAACCGGCGATGATCTTGGCCGCCTGGTCGATTGAATTGGCATTGAGGTCCACCATCTTGGCCTCGGCGATCTCGCGCACCTGGGCCATGGTCACCTTGCCGGCGACCTCCCGGCCCGGAGCTGTGCCGCCCTTACCAAGGCCGGCAGCCTTGCGCAGATAGAACGAAGCCGGCGGCGTCTTGGTGATGAAGCTGAACGACTTGTCCTGATAAATGGTGATGATGGTGGGAATCGGCATTCCCTTTTCCATCTCCTGCGTCTTGGCGTTGAACGCCTTGCAGAATTCCATGATATTGAGGCCCCGCTGACCCAGCGCCGGTCCAATCGGCGGTGAAGGCGTCGCGGCGCCTGCCGGCACCTGCAATTTCAGGTAACCGGATATTTTCTTAGCCATCTTTAGTCCCCTTTACCGGCCCCATAAGAGCCGTGCAAAAGTTGAGTGGTGCGGTTTCTCCCGCATGCCAAAGATGAGCGGCACGCGATCCCAACCTCCCACGGGTTTCCTGATCAGAGTTTTTCCACCTGACCATACTCGAGATCGACCGGGGTCGCCCGGCCGAAAATAGACACAGCCACCTTGAGCCGCGCCCGTTCCTCATCGACTTCCTCGACAAGGCCGTTAAACGATGCGAACGGCCCATCGGCCGCCCGCACCTGTTCACCGATTTCAAAGGTGACGGACGGCTTGGGCCGCTCGACCCCTTCCTGCACCTGATGCAGAATGCGCTGGGCCTCCTCATCGGTGATCGGGATCGGCGTCTTGTCCGCGCCCAGAAAACCGGTGACCTTCGGCGTATTCTTGATCAGATGATAGGCCTTGTCCGTCATCTCCATCTTCACCAGCACATAGCCGGGGAAGAATTTGCGCTCCGATTTGACCTTGCGGCCACGGCGCATTTCGATCACTTCCTCGAGCGGCACCAGAACTTCCTCGAACAGATGCTCCAGCCCCTCATGGGCGGCCTGCTCGCGAATGGATTCGGCAACCTTCTTCTCGAAGTTCGAATATGCGTGCACGATATACCAGCGTTTCGCCATGTCCCGACGTCCTATTCCCTCTAAGTCCGCAATCCGAGGATCATGCTGACGCCCCAGCTCAGGATCTGATCCGCAAGGAAAAAGAAGATCGCGGCCAGAACCGCCATCACCAGCACCATGCCGGTGGTGATCATGGTTTCGCGCCGGCTCGGCCAGGTGACTTTCGCCACTTCGCTGCGGACCTGCTGAATAAATTCGAATGGGTTGACTTTCGCCATATGATAAACCGCAAACAAAGCCTCTGCCCTGCCAACACTGACAGGCCAAGGCTTTTCCATAAATGTAATGCGCCCCGATCAATCGACCAAATCTGGGCGCTAGCCGTCCGACATAGCCGGATTATTTACAAAACACAAGTGCCAATGGCAGGAGTGGAGGGATTCGAACCCCCGACACCCGGTTTTGGAGACCGGTGCTCTGCCAACTGAGCTACACTCCTACAGGCATTAACGGCTGCAGGGCGGCTTGATTTCAAACCGCCCTGCAACAAACTACTCGATGATTTTCGATACCACGCCGGCGCCGACAGTGCGGCCGCCCTCGCGGATCGCGAAACGAAGCTGCTCTTCCA
>PKTQ01000273.1 GCA_002869085.1 Hyphomicrobiales bacterium
GCCCGCGCCTGGTTCAAGCTGACCCATCGCGACATGGGCCCCAAGGCCCGCTATGTCGGCCCGGATGTGCCGGCGGAGGATCTGGTGTGGCAGGACCCGATTCCGGCCGGGCCAAGGGGCTATGATATGGAGGCGGTGAAGGCGAAAATCGCCGCCAGCGGTCTTGAGCCCGCCGAGATGATCGCCACCGCCTGGGACAGCGCCCGGACCTATCGCGGCTCCGACATGCGCGGCGGCGCCAATGGGGCCCGCATCCGGTTAGCGCCACAGAAGGACTGGGAGGGCAACGAGCCCGAACGCCTGGCCCGGGTGCTGTCGGTGCTGGAGCCGATCGCCGCCGAAAGCGGCGCCAGCATCGCCGATGTGATCGTGCTGGCCGGCAATGTCGGCGTCGAACAGGCGATCAAGGCGGCCGGGTTCGACATTGCGGTGCCGTTCGCGCCGGGGCGCGGCGATGCCAGCGAGGCGATGACCGATGCGGACTCGTTCGATGTCCTGGAGCCGGTGGCCGACGGCTATCGCAACTGGCTGAAAAAGGACTATGTGGTCAGCGCCGAGGAGCTGATGCTCGACCGCACCCAGTTGATGGGGCTGACCGCGCCGGAGATGACGGTCCTTGTGGGCGGCATGCGGGTGATGGGTACCAATCATGGCGGCACACGCCACGGGGTGTTCACCGACCGGGTTGGGGCGTTGACGAGCGATTTCTTCGTCAACCTGACCGATATGGGCAATAGCTGGCATCCGGCGGACGGCGGCACTTATGAGATCCGCGACCGCAAGAGCGGCAAGGTCAAATGGACCGCAACGCGGATGGACCTGGTGTTCGGATCAAACGCGATCCTCAGGGCCTATGCGGAAGTTTACGCCCAGGACGACAATAAGGAGAAGTTCGTGCGGGACTTCGTCGCCGCCTGGACCAAGGTGATGAACGCCGACCGGTTCGACCTCGCCTAACCTTTGGGCGGACAATTCCGATCAAAGCTTGGGGCGGGCCTTATGGGCCCGCCCTTTGCCGTTTGGGCCCGCCCTTTGCCGTTTGGGCCCGCCCTTTGCCGTTCCTTGCCATTGGCGCGCGGCGGATCAGGGGGGCGGGTCAGGGTTATGCCCCCGGATCGGCGATGCGGGCAGTAGCTTCGCCCAGTTCGGCCTCTTCGAGATTATCGCCCGGTCCGGCCCGGTCAATCACCAGAAAGCTGTCGCCTTCGTGAAGCGCGATGAGCGGGAAGTGCCAAACGCCGCGGCGATAATTCACCCCCTGGCCCGGCCCGGCGAGGAAGGCCTGCAGCCCTTCGAAGGGCGGCGCGTCACCAGCCGGGGCCACCACCACCAGAAACGGATTGCCGGACAGGGGCATGAAGGCCTGAGAGCCAAGAGGATGGCGCTCCATCATGGTGATGGCGAGGGGAAAGGCGCGCGCCCGGGCGCGGAAGATGCTGAGGCAGGGCCGCCCGCCTTCCTGTTCGACGTCGATATCGGCCAGGTCGTCAAAGCGGCTTGCAAAGCCCTGATTGATGAGGAGCGGATCAGCGGCGGCGGTGTCGATGACCTCGCCAAAGGGAGAAAAGCCCTTCGGCGTCAACGGGGCGGGGGTCAGGAGCCGAGTCATGCTTTGCGGCCGAACAGCCGGATGCGGCTGATGCCGCCATCGGGGAAGATATTGAGCCGGGCGGCATTAATGGGACCCAGCGCGTGGAGCTTATCCGCGCCAAACTCATGCACCGCATCGGGGCCGAGCGGCGTCTCGCTGATCAGCGCCGGCCATTGCCCGGCCGCCTCGGCCCAGTCCGGGCCGGGCTCGCCGTCCATGCGGGCGGCCTGAATGGAAAAGCTGCCGGGATAATTGCCCTTGAAATGGGCGGTGTCGATTTCAATGCGTTCGATGATGCCGGCCGCGCCGAGGGCGAAGACCAGCCAGTCGTGCCCGGGCTCGCGCCGGCGGCGCGTCTCCCAGCCATCGCCCATATCGACGCCGCGCCCAAAGGTCAGCACCGGCCAGGGGGAGCCGAAATGGGCATCATTATAGGCCAGTATGGCGCCGCCATGGACCAGGGCCGACAGCTCGACCTGCGTATCCGCCGCCACCTTGTCCCAGTCGAAGGCCGGTTTGCCATAGGCCCTGAGGCGGGCGACGCCGCCATCGGGATAGATGTTGAGGCGCAGCTGATCGGCCGGCCCGGCGTCTTGAAGCGGGAAATAATGATGGGAATTGCCGCTCAGCTTGGTGTCCGGCAACACTTCGCGCCAGGCGCCGTCCTCGCCGTCGCGGATATCAACGGAAGCGGAGTCGGGGTAATTGCCGGTGAAATGGGCGGTGTCGATGTCGAGGCCAAGAAGCTCGGCCCGGGTCGCCAGCCGGATGATGCAGTGATCATGCCCGGGCTGGCGGCGGCGGCGGGTTTCCCAACCGTCCATCCATTTGCCGTGATCGTCATATTTGCCGGGAATGAACACCGGCTCCGTATCGGCGATAAGGCGGGCCTTGTCGGCGAAAAAATAATCGCTCGCCGACAGCACGGCGGCGCCGAGACGCTTTGAGGCCAGATTGGCCCATTGCCGGGTGAAGGACGGCGCTGGCTTGGTAGTGGTCATGATGGGGACCTTGAGTGACTATTTGAACTCGTTCAGAACTTCATGCTGGCGCTCGACCCGCTCCAGATGGGCTCGGCCGCGCGGGCCGGCCCTGTGCAGGGCCTCGATCGCCAGATAGCGCGCCAGGCTGAGCGCCGGGCCGCAACTGTCGAACACGGCGCCGGTTTGCACCTCGGTGATAAAGGTCCAGTCGGCAAAGCCCGGTAGGCCCCGCGCGGTGGGGTCGGTGATCAGCAATATGGGGCTGCCCCGGCCCTTCACGGCTTTGAGGATATTGTCAAGGCCGGCGACCCGGCGGCGCAGGGCGAACACGATCAACAGATCGTCGGGGGTGAAATCGCCCAGATATTCGCCCAGGGTTTCGCCGATGGTCGGCAGGGTGTGGACATCGCCGCGAAACTGGATCAATTGCCAGCGCAGATAGCCGGCCAGGAAATGGCTGTTGCGCGAGCCGGTCATGAAAATCCGCCGCGCCGCATTGATGCGCCCCAGCGCCTGGTCGAGATCGCGGAGATTCAAATTGGCGAAACTGTTTTTGAGAACCCGGATTTCCTCGTCCAGATAGCCGGAAATACCGAGATTCTGAAGCCCGGATTTGCGCTCCATATAAAGCGGCGAGCCCCAGCTTCTTGTGTCGCGGGCCAGCAGGCGCGCCTCGTCGTAATTGGCAAATCCCAGGCGGTGGAACAGGCGGGTGCCGGCGGCCTTCGACACACCGGCCAGCGAGGTCAGCTCGGTCGCGGTATAGGCGCTGAGATCGCCGGGAGACCCCAGGATGACATCGGCCAGTTTGCGCTCCGAATCCGGCAATTCGGCATATTGGTCGTGGATGCGCGTTTCTATGGATCTGGCACGTTGCTCGCCCATATCCGGCTCTCCTTAATTCGGGTTTTGTGCACAGCCTATCCGATATGATTGTTTCATTCAACATTGACATTCCGTTACAAGAATTTCAGTATGTGAGGGAATTGAGACCCGAAACAGTGAGGGACCATGGACGCGCAAGCCCGCAAGGCCCTGCAATGGAGCCGGCAGCTGAACTGGCTGGTCGAGCGGCTTTGCGTCCTGCTGATGATCCTGCTGGTGCTGGATGTGTGGCTCGGGGTTCTGGTGCGCTATGTGCTGCCGCTGGGCTGGACTTTCACCGAGGAACTGGCCCGGTATCTGATGATCTGGATGGCGCTGCTGGCGGTCTCCAGCGGCATATCCCACCGGGAACATATCGGCGTGCTGGTGATCTTCGAGAAATTCCCGCCCGGCGGGCGCAAATGGCTGGCGGTCGGTTTCGACCTGGTGGCTTTCGTATTTTTTGCGATGATTTTCTATTACGGCCTCGGCTTCGTCGAGCGCGGCTTTGGCCGCTACACGATGATCGCCCAGATCCCGAAGGGCTACCCGTTTATCGGCGTGCCGCTGGCGGCCGGTCTGGCCTGCATGCAGCTGGCGCTGGTGGCGATGCATGATTTCTTTTCCAGCGACGGTGTATCGGCCGCGGAACGGGTGGAGATTTAAACCATGATCTGGGTGGCGCTCACATTTTTCGGACTGCTGGCGATTGGCATGCCGGTCGGTTATGTGCTCGGCATTGCCGGCATGGTCGGCATCATGGATATGGGCGGCGGCAAGTTCCTGGCCATGGCGCCGGACCGGATGTTCGCCGGGCTCGACCTGTTCCCGTTCCTGGCGATGCCGTTCTTCATTCTGGCCGGCGAGATCATGAACCGCTCCGGCATCACCACCAATCTAGTGCGGTTCGCCGATTCGCTGGTGGGCTGGATGCGCGGCGGCATGGCCCATTCCAACATGATCGCCTCGGTGATGTTCGCCGGGCTCACGGGCGCCGCCACCGCCGATGCGGCCGCTTTCGGCAACACGCTGGTGCCGGCCATGGTCAAGCAGGGCTACTCCAAGCCCTTCGCCTGCGCGGTTACCGCCGCCGGCTCGATCATCGGCCCGACCATTCCGCCCTCGACCCTGGCGGTGATCTACGGCTCGCTGATGGGGGTGTCGATCGCCGGCCTGTTCGCGGCCGGCATCCTGCCGGGCCTGCTGATCTGCCTGATCTGCATGGCGGTGATCGCGGCGCTGGGCCGGAAGCTGAACCTGCCGAAATCCGACAAGCGCCCGAGCCTGATGGCCATTTTCAAGGCCTTCCGCCACAGCCTGCTGGCGCTGGTGCTGCCGGTGTTCATCCTGGGCTCGATCCTCGGCGGCATCGCCACCCCCACCGAAGCCGCGGCAATCGCCGTCGCCTATGCTTTGTTCGTGGGCGGGGTCATCTACCGGGCGCTCACTTTCGCCGATCTTTATCAAATGCTGGTGCGCACCACCCGCATCACCGGGGTGATCTTCCTGATCATTTCCTCGGCGTCGATCCTGGGCTGGTGGCTGACCTTCAACCAGATTCCCCAGGCCATCGCCGAGGCGTTCCTGGCTTTTTCCGACAATCCGCAAGTGATCATCGGCATGATCGTGGTGCTGCTGCTGTTTATCGGCCTCTTCATGGACATCAACGCCACCCTGATCATCCTGGCGCCGGTGCTGGCGCCGCTGACCGTCACCATCGGCATGAACCCGGTGCATGCGGGCATCATGATCATCCTGGCGCTGAATATTTCGCTGATGACCCCGCCGGTGGGCGCCTGCCTGTTCGTGCTGGCCTCCGTCACCAAGGAAAAAATCGAGAATATCACCAAATCCCTGTGGCCGTTCCTGCTGGCCGAGTTCGCGGTATTGCTGCTCGTCGCCTTCTGGGCGGACCTGACCCTGTTCGTTCCACGGCTGCTTGGACTTTAACCACCCCCCAACCCGACATAGAAACAACCAAAGGAGTTAACTCATGTCATTCTTCACCCCCTTGAAATCCCTGGCCATCGGCGCTGCCGCTCTCGGCCTGCTGGCCGGCGGCGCCCAGGCCGCCGACGTGACCATCCGCATCGGCCATCTCAATCCGGCTGAGCCCACCGAAAGCCATTCCGGCGCCATGACGGCGGTGTTCAAATCGCTGGTCGAGACCGCCTCGGGCGGCGCCATCGAGGTCAAACTGTTCCCCAACGGCCAGCTCGGCAAGGACAATGAGGTGATCCAGCAGGTGCGCGACGGCATCGTGGAATCCTGCATCTCCTCGGCGGGCGGCGTCGCCCAGCATTATCCGCTGGTCGGGGTGTTCGACATTCCCTTCGCCTTCCCCAATATCGCCGTCACCAATAAGGTGATGTCGCTGGACAGCGCTTTCGGCAAGAAATTCGCCGCCGACATGGACGCGAGCACCGGCCTGAAGACCCTGGCGATGATCGATTCCGGCGGCTTCTTCGCCTTTTCCAATTCCAAGCGGCCGATCAAGACCGCGGAAGACATGAAGGGTCTGCGCATCCGCACCATGACCCTGCCGACCCATCAGGCGATGGTCAACGCGCTCGGCGGCCAGGCCACCCCCCTGCCCTGGGCCGAGGTTTATACCGCGCTGCAAACCGGCGTGGCCGACGGCCAGATGAACCCGATTCCGGTCATCGCCTTCGCCAAATTCGACGAAGTGCAGAAATATCTGTCGATCACCAATCATGTCATCACCCCCTATGTGTGGTTCATGAATGGCGAGTTCTACAAGAAGCTGAAGCCTGAGCACCGGGCCATTGTCGATTGGGCCTCCCAGGTGGCGGCCGAAGCGGGCCGGGCCACGTCGCGGATCATCGAGGCCTCCAATAAGGGCCTGCCGAAACTGGCCAAGAAGATGCAGATCAACGCGGTGAGCCCCGCCGAGATGGCCAAGTTCGCCGCCGCCGCCCAGCCGGCGGTGCGCAAGCTGATCGCCGAAAAATACGGCGAAAAAGGCACGGAAATGCTGAACGCCATGCTGGCCGAGATCGACAAGGTCAAATAAGGCCCGTCTGATCTGACAATTCCATGGGCGGATCTCCGGATCCGTCCATTTTACCTTATCCAGAAATTTCCTGATGCTCCGCCCATGCCCAAGCTCCGTTTGAAGCGCTTCGCCGCCAATCCGGCCGCCGATCCCGCCCCCATTGCGCTGCCGTTCGAGAAGGACGGGCTCGCCATGGCCCGGCGCGCCATCAGCGCCTGGCCGGGCTATGCGCCGACCCCGCTGAGGCGCCTGTCGGACCTCGCGGCCGAGCTTGGCCTTGAGGCCATTATCTATAAGGACGAATCGACCCGGTTCGGCCTCGGCAGTTTCAAGCCGCTCGGCGGCGCCTATGCGGTGTCGCGCCTTTTGGCGCGGGAGATCACCGCCGCCACCGGCGAGACCGCGCCGGATCTGTTTTCGCCCCGCCATGCCGCCATCGCCAAGGGCCTGACCGTCACCGCCGCCACTGACGGCAATCATGGCCGCTCGGTGGCCTGGGGGGCGCGCATGTTCGGGTGCCGCTGCGTGATATTCGTCTGCGCCTCGGTCTCTGAGGGGCGCAAGGATGCCATCGCCGCCTATGGGGCGGAAATCCGCGAAGCGGACGGCAGCTATGACGATGCGGTGCGTCTGGCGGCCAAAACCGCGCAAGATGAAGGCTGGCATGTGATCCCCGACACCTCGGACGGCGAGATCATAGATGCCCCGCGCGATGTCACCCAGGGCTATATGCTGATGGCCGATGAGGCGCTGAGCCACTGGCCGCTGGCCGAGCCGCCGAGCCATGTGTTTTTGCAGGCCGGGGTCGGCGGCATGGCCGCCGCCTCCTGCGCGCGGCTGTGGCAGGCCATGGGCGCCGACAAGCCGGTGATTGTAATCGTCGAGCCCGATCAATGCGCCTGCTGGTATGAAAGCCTGACAGCGCAAAAACCGGTGGCGGTCACCGGCGAGATCGATTCGGTGATGGCGGGGCTGGCCTGCGGCGAGGTGTCGATGGTCGCCTGGCAGGTGCTGCACAAGGGCGCCGATTTCATGCTGACCCTCAGCGACGAGGCCGCGCCTGTCATGATGCGCTATCTGGCAGGCAAGGGCGGGGACGACCGCCCGGTGGTGGCCGGGGAATCCGGCATTGCCGGCCTCGCCGGCGCGGTGGCGGCAGCCCAGGACCCGGCGGCGCGGGCCGCGCTGGGGCTCGGGCCAAACAGCCGCATCCTCGTCTTCGGCAGCGAGGGGGCCACCGACCCCGTGACCTATCAACACATTGTCGGAAAAACGCCGCAGGAGGTGCTTGACTAAATGACGCTCACCAATCCGCATAATCTGCGCATCGATATTGACGGGCTGATGGCCCGCCTCATGCAACTTGGCCAGGACGGCGCGCTCGAAGGGGGCGGGGTTTGCCGGCTGGCGCTCAGCGATGCCGACAAGGCCGGGCGCGACCGGGTCACCGGCTGGATGCGGGCGCTTGGCCTCGAGGTGTCGATCGACCATATCGGCAATATGATCGGGGTGCGGGCCGGGCAGGAGAATCTGGCGCCGGTGATGATCGGCTCCCATATCGACACGGTGGCCACCGGCGGGCTCTATGACGGCAATCTCGGGGTGCTGGCCGGGCTGGAAATCATCGCGGCGCTCAATGCGGCCGGGGTCCAGACAAGGCGCCCGATTGCCGTCGCCGCCTTCACCAATGAAGAAGGGGCGCGCTTTGCCCCCGACATGATGGGCAGCGCGGTCGACCGGGGCTCGCTGGAGATCGGCGCGGCGCTGGCGGCGGCCGATGCGGACGGGCTGACCGTCGGCGAGGAACTGGCGCGTATCGGCTATCGCGGCCCGGCCGAGCCCGGCCATATCACGCCGCATTGCTTTTTCGAGCTGCATGTGGAGCAGGGGCCGGTGCTGGAAGAGGCGGGCTTCGAGATCGGCGCGGTCACAGGTGTGCAGGGCATTTCCTGGATGGAATATGTGATCGAGGGGGTCTCCAACCATGCCGGCACCACGCCGATGCGCCTGCGCCGCGACGCGGGCCATGCCGCCGCGGTCATCGCGGTGGAGGCGCGGCAGATCGCCGCGAAACTGGGCGGCGATCAGGTGGCGACGGTGGGGGTGTGCGCGCTCGACCCGGGCCTTGTGAATGTGATCGCCCGGCGCGCCCGCATCACGGTGGATCTGCGCAACACCGACGAGGCGCTGCTGCGCCGCGCCGAGGCGATGATGGCCGAAGTCGTGCGGGAGACCGCAGCGCGCGAGCAGGTTACGATCACCGGGCGGCGTCTGGCGCGTTTCGAGCCGGTGGCGTTCGACCCCGGCATGATCGGGCTGGTGCATGACATCGCGGCGGCTGACGGGCGCAAGGTGATGCGCATGCCCTCGGGCGCCGGCCATGACGCGCAGATGTTCGCGCCCCATTGCCCGACCGGCATGGTGTTCGTGCCCTCCAAAGGGGGCATCAGCCACAATATCAGGGAGCACACCGATCCTGAGCAGTTGCAGGCCGGGGCGGATGTGCTGATGCAGGCCGTATTAGCCAAGGCGGAAGAGACAGAGGCGAGGAGCTGAGCCATGACCCGATCCCTAACCATTGCCGCGGCCCAGCTCGGCCCGATTGCCCGCGCCGAGCCGCGCGCCTCGGCGGTCGGGCGCATGCTCGGCCTGATGCGCGAGGCCAAGGCGAGAGGCGCCGACCTCGTCGTGTTTCCGGAACTGGCGCTGACCACCTTCTTTCCGCGCTGGCTGCTGGAGGACGAGGCGGAGATCGACAGCTATTTCGAGCGCGAAATGCCGAATGCGGACACCATGCCGCTTTTCGAGGCGGCGGCGGAGCTGGAGATCGGCTTTTATCTGGGCTATGCCGAGCTTGAGGAAAGCCAGGGCGTCCGGCATCATTACAACACCTCGATCCTGGTCGACAAAACCGGGCGGATCGCCGGCAAATACCGCAAGGTTCACCTGCCCGGCCACAAGGACTATGAAAGCTGGCGGCCGTTCCAGCATCTGGAAAAGCGCTATTTCGAACCCGGCGATCTGGGCTTTCCGGTCACCCGCGCCTTTGACGGGCTTATCGGCATGTGCATCTGCAATGACCGGCGCTGGCCGGAAACCTATCGGGTGATGGGCCTGCAGGGGGCGGAGGTGATCCTGCTCGGCTACAACACCCCGGTGCATTATCCGCCGGCGCCCGAGCACGATCATCTGCAATGCTTCCACAACCATCTGGTCATGCAGGCCGGGGCCTATCAGAACGGAAGCTGGGTGGTCGGGGTGGCCAAGGCCGGCAAGGAAGAAGGCTGCGATCTGATCGGCCAGTCCTGCATCATCGCTCCCACCGGCGAAATCGTGGCTCAGGCCTCGACGC
>PKTQ01000318.1 GCA_002869085.1 Hyphomicrobiales bacterium
AGATAATCATGGGAGCGCCCGCTGCTGCCCTGGCCCTGGCGGATCAGGGCGACGCTTTGTGCAATATCGAGCCCATGGGCGGCGCGTGGGTGATCGGGATTGAAGACGAAAGTCAGGGCCGGCTGCCAGTCCGCATCGCCGCCGGAGCGGCCAATATGAATGCGCACGAGGCGGGGCAGATAGGCCGCCTCGCGCCGGCCCAATTCGGCCAGGGCAGCGCCCTGCCCCTTTGGGCGCAGCAACAGCCCCCGCCCGGCCACCGAGCCGCCGTGATGCAGGGTGGCGCAAAGCCCCGGGCGCTCCGGGCTGCCCCAGGCCATCAGGGAATGCAGCCGGAAACGGCGATGATAGCCGTAAAGACGGGCCGGGCGCATCTCGGCCGCCTCAAAGCCCGGCGCCCACATCAGCGAGCCATAGCCGAACACCCACAGCGCCCCGTCCGGACGGCAGGCGCGGGCGGCTGTCGCGCGCAAATCGGGGTGCATTTCCAGCTTCATGGCTTTTTTCTCCGGCCGGGAAATTATGGTTAACGAAATGTCAACGACTTGTATCGCATCTTAACCGGAAGACTCGCAATGTCTGTTCAGCAAGGGGTGGTCTGTTCCGATGCTTATCGTCAATTTTCTCGTCACATTGATCAGTGCGCTCGCCGTGGGCGCGGCCACCGGTCTCGGGCTGCATCTTTACGGACAGATGCCCCCCGTTCTGGCCGGGGTAAGCGCGGCGGTGATCGTGATGGGGCTGGTTGAAATCTACGCCCTGGCCGGGCGTGGCCGCAAGACGGTGCAGGAACATCTGAAATTCAACGGCCTGCTGAAAGCCAATGCGGCGCTGTCGGAGGAAATCGTCAGCCTGCGCCAGGACATGGACACCCAGAAACGCGCCCTGGCGCGCATCGAGGAAGCGACCGGCCTGACCTTCAAGCAAAGGCTGGAGCCGATCGAGGCCAGCCTGGAAGAGCAATTGGAACAGATCAACGCCATCAAGGCGGTGAATGGCGAACTGACCGAGGGGCTGGTGGAGGCCGGCAAACGCATGGGCGGCCTGACCAAGCAGGTGAGACGACTGGACAAGCGCAGCCGCAAGCCCAAGCCCGCCCCGATGGCGGCGGACAGCGCCCCGGTTGAGGCCAAGGCCCCGGCCGAGCCGATGAGGGAACCCGCAAAGCAACAGGCGGCGCCGGAGCCGGCGCCGAAACCGGCCGAGACGCCCCGGGCAGCGGCAAGCGCCGCGCCGCAACAGAGCGCCGGCACGGCTGATCCGCAATTGGCCGAAGCGGTGAAGGGCGCGATCACCGGCGGCAGCGCCGATCTTTACCTGCAGCCGATCGTCACCCTGCCGCAGCGCAAGGTGCGCTATTACGAGGCGCTGACCCGGCTGCGCGGCGAGGACGGCACGCTGATGGAGCCGAAGGATTTCATGGCAATCGCCGAGCGGGACGGGTTGGTGCAGAGCCTCGACAATCAGGTGCTGTACCGGGCGGTACAGGTGATACGCCGCCTGTCGGAGCGCGGGCGCGATGTGGGCCTGTTCTGCAATCTGTCGCCGCGTTCGCTGATCGATAGCGGCTTCTTCAACCAGATGCTGGAATTTCTGAATGACAACCGGGATCTGGTCAAGCGGATGATTTTTGAATTTCCGCAGCAGATGCTCGACGAGGCCGGCCCGATGGAAATCGAGAGCCTCAGGGCGATGCATGAGCAGGGCCTGCGCTTCTCGCTCGACCAAGTGCGCTCGCTCAACCTCGATTTCCAGCATATGAATGATCTCGGCTTCCGTTTCGTGAAGGTGGACGCGGATATTCTGCTGCACCGCATGGAAGAGGCCGACACCTGGGTGCACAGCGCCGATCTGTCGGCACTGATGGAGCGCCATGGGATCAGCCTGATCGCCGAAAAGGTGCAGTCGGAGCGCACGGTGCTGAATCTGCTCGATTTCGACATCTCGCTGGCGCAGGGCCATCTGTTCGGCAAGCCGGCGCAAGTGCGGATGGACATTATCGGACAGCGGCGCAACCCGGCGCCCCTGAAAATGGCGGTGTGAACCGCCGGGCCGCTGCCGGCCCGCTCATTTTCCCACCCACCCACACCAAAGTGGTGTTCAATCCGGCGCGGATTTTGCCTATAGTCACCGGCAATCGCGCTCACTTATGATCGCTCGCCAGCCGAGCGGCAGAGGGAGCGCCCATAAGAAATCCGGCTGCCCGGCTCATTGTTGCGGCGATGCGGCGCCGGGCCAGAACATGTAGCAGTTCCACCGGCGCGCGGGACAAGGCTGCCAATAAGAGGGATGGTCATGGCGTCGTTTTCCCTGCAGGGTGATTTTCCGCCCGCCAGCCATCAGGACTGGCTGGCCCAGCTTGAGCGCATATTGAAGGGGCGCAGCCCCGACACGCTGACCACCGAGCGCCCGGACGGCCTTCGCGCCGCGCCGGTCTATGACCTTGGCGCCGCGCACCCCCGGGCGGCGCTCGATGCGCGCGCCAAAGCCTGGACCATCGTTCAGCGCGCCGACGACCCGGACCCGGAGCGCGGCCATCAACAATTGATGCGCGACCTGGAAGGCGGCGCCGGCGGCATTGCGCTGGTGTTCGCGGGCGCGGTTTCGGCAAGGGGCGCGGGGCTATCTTCTGAGCCGGCCGATCTCACCCGCCTGATGGAGGGGGTGCATGCGCAGATGCTGCGGTTTCGGATCGAGGGCAGCGCCGGGGATCTGAAACGCTTTAGCGCCCATCTGGGCGGGCATGCTGAAGGAACAGACATCGCCTGGTGCCCCGACCCGCTCACCCCGGATGTCCTGCCCGGCAATGTGGGGCTGATCGCCGATGGGCGGGTGTGGCACGATGCGGGCGCGTCCGACGGGCAGGAGCTTGGCCTTACCCTTGCCCAGGCGGCCGAATTGCTGCGGGCCCTGGAGCGCGGCGGCGAGGCGCTCGAGACGGCGGCTGGCCGGATCCAATTTCTGCTCAGCGCCGACAGCGATATTTTCGGGGTGATCGCCAAGATGCGGGCCATGCGCCTCATATGGGGGCGGCTCACCGAGGCGGCACTGGGCCGGGCGCGGCGCACCCGCGTCCATGCCGAGACCAGTTGGCGCATGATGACGGCGCGGGATGTGCACAGCAATATGCTGCGCAGCGGCGCGGCGGCCCTGGCGGCGGCTGTGGGCGGGGCCGACAGCATCACGGTATTACCATTCACGGCGGCGCTGGGGCTGCCCGATCACTTCGCGCGCCGGGTGGCGCGCAACAGCCAGATTATCCTGCAGGACGAATCCGGCCTGGCGCTGGTGAACGATCCGGCGGCGGGATCGGGAGCGGCCGAGGACCTGACCTCGCAGCTTGCGGCCCGGGCCTGGGCCGAGTTTCAGGCGGCGGAACAGGCCGGCGGGCTGAACGCTGTGCTGGCGGACGGGACGCTGGCGGACGGCACAATCAAGGCCGCAATCAGCGCCCATGCGGACAGGCTGAGGCGCAATGTCGCCACAAGGCGACAGGGCCTGACCGGCCTGTCGGAATTCCCCGACCTTGGCGAGCGCCTGCCGCAAACCCTGCCCTTTGAGCCTTGCCCCGCGCGGACCCCGGCCCTGGCGCCTTTGCGTCTGGCCGAGCCGTTCGAGGCCCTTCGGTCGCGGGCCGAGGCGCTCGGCGCCGCCGGCCGGGCCGGGGCTGTGTTCATGGCCAATCTCGGCGGGGGCTTTGGCCCGCGAGCGATCTGGGCCGCCAATCTTCTGGCTGCCGGCGGGCTCACCGCATCGGGCGGTCAGAGCTTTGAGAGCCCGCAACAGGCGGGCGAGGCCTTTGCCGCCAGCGGGCTTGCCACCGCCTGCATCTGCGGCGATGACGAATCTTATGCGGCGATGGCGGCCGATACGGTCAAGGCCCTGAAAGCGGCAGGCGCGGTGCATGTCAGCCTGGCCGGGCGGCCGGAGGCTGAGACCGGGGCCGACCAATTGCTCTATCAGGGCTGTGATGTCGCGGCGGCGCTGAATATAATTCTGGACGCGGAGGATGCCCTGATATGAGCCGGCTTCCCGATTTCACCACCACCCAATGGGCGCATCCTGAACTGGCGCCGCCGGCGGCAGCGGGCGAGCCCCACCCCACCCCGGAAGGCATCGGGCTGAAACCGAGCTATAGCGCCGCCGACATGGAGGGGCTCAATCATCTTGAGGGCCAGCCGGGCCTGGCGCCTTACTTGCGCGGTCCCTACCCGACCATGTATGTGACGCGGCCATGGACCATCCGCCAATATGCGGGCTTTTCCACCGCCGAGGACTCGAATGCCTTTTACCGGCGTAATCTGGAAGCCGGGCAGAAGGGGCTGTCGATCGCTTTCGACCTCGCCACTCATCGCGGCTATGATTCAGACCATCCGCGCGTGGCGGGCGATGTGGGCATGGCCGGGGTGGCGATCGACTCGATCTATGACATGCGCACCCTGTTCGACGGCATTCCGCTCGATGAGATGAGCGTGTCGATGACCATGAACGGGGCGGTGCTGCCGGTGATGGCGCTCTATATCGTGGCCGGCGAGGAACAGGGGGTGGCGCATGAGAAGCTGACCGGCACCATTCAGAACGATATTCTGAAGGAGTTCATGGTCCGCAACACCTATATCTACCCCCCGGCTCCGTCGATGCGGATTATCTCGGATATCTTTTCCTACACCTCGAAGGAAATGCCGCGTTTCAATTCGATCTCGATTTCCGGCTATCACATGCAGGAAGCCGGCGCGACGGCGGATCTGGAACTGGCCTATACGCTGGCGGACGGGGTGGAATATGTCCGCGCCGGGCTGGCGGCGGGCATGGATATTGACGCTTTCGCGCCCCGGCTGAGCTTCTTCTGGGCGATCGGCATGAATTATTTCATGGAAATCGCCAAGATGCGGGCGGCGCGCGCCCTGTGGGCCTCGCTGATTAAGCCTTTCGCGCCCAAATCGCAAAAATCGCTGATGCTGCGCACCCATTGCCAGACCTCGGGCTGGAGCCTGACCGCTCAGGACGTTTTCAACAATGTCACCCGCACCGGCATCGAGGCGCTGGCGGCAGCCCATGGCGGCACCCAGTCGCTGCACACCAATGCCTTTGACGAGGCGCTGGCCCTGCCGACCGATTTTTCGGCCCGCATCGCCCGCAACACCCAGCTTTTCCTGCAGGCCGAGACCGGCCTGTCCCAGACCGCCGATCCGTGGGGCGGGTCTTATTATGTGGAGCGGCTGACCCATGAGCTGGCGGAAAAGGCCGCCGGGCATATCGCCGAAATCGAGAAGATGGGCGGTATGGCCAAGGCGATCGAAGCGGGGCTGCCGAAGCTGAAGATCGAAGAAGCGGCGGCGCGCACGCAGGGGCGCATCGATTCAGGCACCCAGATCATCACCGGGGTCAACCGCTACCGGCCGGACGGTGAGGACATGATCGAGGTGCGCCAGGTGGACAACCGGGCGGTGCGCCAGGCGCAGATCGCCAAGCTGGAGCGGCTGCGGGCCGAACGCGACGAGGCGGCCTGCCAGGCGGCGCTCGATGGGCTGCGCCAATGCGCCGCCGGGGCGGAAGGCAATCTGCTCGATCATTGTGTGCGCGCGGCGCGGGCGCGGGCCTCGCTGGGAGAGATGTCGCTGGCCATGGAGGATGTGTTTGGCCGGCACCGCGCGGATATCAAGGCCATTTCGGGGGTGTACAGGGCAGCGATGGGTGAAAGCAACCAGACAATCGAGAAGCTGAATGACATGGTGGCGGCGTTCGAGCTGGCCGAAGGGCGGCGGCCACGGCTGCTGGTGGCCAAGATGGGACAGGACGGCCATGACCGGGGCCAGAAGGTGATCGCCTCGGCCTTTGCCGATCTGGGTTTCGATGTGGATATCGGCCCGCTGTTCCAGACTCCGGCCGAAGCGGCGCGCCAGGCGGTGGAGAACGATGTGCATATTATCGGCGCCAGCTCCCTGGCCGCCGGGCATCTGACCCTGGTGCCGGAGCTGAAAGCGGCGCTGGAGGCCGAGGGGCGCGGCGATATCATGATCGTGGCCGGCGGGGTGATTCCGCCGCAGGACTATCAGGCGCTATATGAGGCCGGCGCCACGGCCATCTTCGGCCCCGGCACGGTGATCGCCGATGCCGCCGCCGATCTGCTGGAGAAGCTGTCGAAATCGCTCGGCCATGGCTGAGGCGCCGGTCTGAGCTATTTTTTCAGCTTTTTCTTGTCATCGCCGCGCTGGTCGCCGCGATCCTTGATCTGGCCCTGGCCGGATTTGCTCCTGGCGCCCGCCTGCCCCTTCATCTTGTCGCCGGCGGGGTCGGCTGCCATTACCGGAGGGTGTGAGCTTCGGGTGCCATGGGCCTGGGCCTCGAAGCCCTGCAGGCTCATCACGCCGCCGGCGGCGATGGTGGACAGCATCAGCGCGCTGAATTTCTGTTTGGCGGAGACGGGCTTGGACGGGGCACTCGCCTTGCCTTTCCTGCCGGGGACCTTGGCGGTCATGAAAGCCTCCTTGAATCTATCGACGATTTCATGCGGGGTCCGGTCCGAGCACCTGACGCCGGGCGGCATTTTGCGCCCGAAACCGGACGCCGGCCACGTGACATGTACGCACAGGCCTTGATCGGGGGCGAGCTTCAGGCGCGCTCGATGATCGCCCCATCGACATAGACAAATTGAAGTTCGGTCCGGTCCAGAAAGCGATGGATTTCGGCATGGGAATTGAGGATCGGCGCCCCGCCCAGATTGAGCGAGGTGTTGAGGCAGACCCCGATCCCGCGCCGGCGTTCCAGCTCGGAGAGCACATACCACAGCGCCGGGTCGGCAGCCTCGTCCTCCAGCACCTGCAGGCGCGCCGTGTGATCGACATGGGCGACGGCCGGCAATCTGTCCCGCCAGGGGGCGCGGATAAGCGCCGTGCGCAGCATATAGGGACAGGGGCGGGTAATCTCGAAATAACGCTCCGCATCGACGCTGCGCACCACCGGCGCGAAGGGGCGCCACCATTCGCGCTGCTTGATGCGGCGGTTCAGAGTCTCGCGCATATCGGGGGCGGCCGCATCGGCGAGCAGGCTGCGATGGCCAAGGGCGCGCGGGCCGATTTCCATCCGGCCCTGCACAAAGCCGGCCATGCCGCCCGACATCAGCGCCTCCACCACCCGGTCCAAAGCGGCGCGCCCCGGCGGGCGCGTGGTCTTGAAACGCCGGCTCTTTGAGGGCCTGCCCAGAAGATGCGGCCCCTTGAAGGGCGAGCGCCGCTCACGCCGGCTTATATGCGGGAAATGCAGCGGGCTATCCTCGCCGTAAGCGGCGCCGATGACCGCCGCGCCCATGGCCAGACCCGCATCATTGGCATTGGGCGGCACAAACAGGCGCTCCACACCGGCCAGTTCGCCGAGCGCATCATTGGCGACGATATTGAGCGCGCAGCCGCCGGTGACGATGACGTTGCGGCATTGATGCTGCCCGGCCAGGCTTTTGACTTCCTCGCACACCACCTGGTTCATGGCCAGTTGCAGCGAGGCGAGCAGGGTCTGGAAGTCCGGGTCGCGGGCATGGCTGGAATCGCGGGTGAAGCCCGCTTCATTGATCAGGCCGGGAAACCAGCTTTTTTCGCTGTCGGACCAGCTCGATTTATAATCCTCATAGTCCCGCCGCAGCCAGCTCTTGAGCCGGCGCACCGCCTCAGGGCGCGGCGTCCCATAGGCGCTGAGACCCATCAGCTTGCCGGAATAATCATATTTTCTGGTATTGCGCTCATTGATCTCTGCCAGAAACTGCGCCAACAGGTCATAGCGCCAGCCGATCAGAATCCTGTCGACACTGTCCTCAAGCCGGGTCAGGCGGCCATCGCGATAGAGATAGGCGACGCTGGCCGCGCACACGCCCCAGCCGTCATAGGCATAGACGAGCGCATCGTCATAGCCGCTCATATAGATCGCCCCGGCCGCATGGCAGGCATGGTGACAGGCGGCCAGAACCGGGGTGTCCGCAGGGATGCCGGCAATGCCGATATCGCTGATTTCGCGGATTGCCCCGTAATGGCCGAGCGGCGCCAGCAGCCCCGGCCCATGCATGTCGGCGGTAAGCGGCGCAAGCGCATGTTCGATGCGGTCGCGGAAGCTGTCGGCGATCACCACCGCATCGACACCCTTGGCGCTGAGAGCGGTCTGGCGAAAGGCAATGCGCGCCGCTTCGGGTATGGTGCCGGGCCCGTCGGCATGCTTGATGCGGTGAACGCGCTCGGCCTCCACCGCGATCTCTACCTTGCCGCCGCGCATCAGGCACAGACCCGCATCATGGCCGCGCTGTATGCCGATCACACTCATGGATGGATTGTTATCACGCGGCGCGCGCGGGGGCGATGCCAAAACGACACCGATGGTGTCAGCGGCGGGCCGGTGTCAGCGGTCCGCCGCGAGGTGCCTAATAGGCACCGATGCAGATGTCATATTGCTGCCACCAATAGGCCGAGCCGGTGGCCATGGCGTAGTCGTAATAGTCATTGCAGGTCCAGCCATCGGCCAGGTAAAGCCCGGTGCTCAGGCCGGCCAGGGCTCCAACGCCGTAATAGACATAGGGCCGGCGCGGCCAGTAACGGCGGCGCGGACCGGGGCGCCACTTGCGAGCGCCATAATAGCGGCGCACCGCCGGCCGGCGATTATAGGCATAGCGCGGGGCAAGGCGCCGGGCCGGGCGATATGCGCGGCGCACGACCCGCCGCGGGCTGCGATAAATCCGCGGGGCGGCGCGGCGCACCGGACGGTATGTGCGGCGCCCGACCCACCCGGGATTGCTGGTGTTGCGCGGCGCGCGGAAAGTCCGCCGGGGGCCACGGAAGCCGCCGCGATAGGTGCGGCCGGATCGCTGGGCGACCTTGATCAACGGAGCGGCCCGCTCGCTCGCGGCTGTGCTTCCCGCCGCGCCGGTGATCCCGGCCTGAACGGGCGAAGCGGCCGTGCTCAGGCCGAGAGCGCCAATGGCCATTACGGCAAGGGCAAACAGTTTGTTACTCATCAGACTCTCCTTGAGATAGAACCGAGTTCATGCGTGTTGCCAAGCGCATGAAAAAGCCTATCAGAACGCATATGAACCCGGCCTGAACAAAGGGTCCTGACCGGGTAAATATGTGCCGATGGCAAGGGGAGGGGCCGATAGTCCGGCGGAGCCCGGCCGCCGCCGGTGCGGCGAGGAGTTCGCCCCGCCGAACCGGCTTTGGCCAAATGGGCCTCTCCGAAGCTTAGTAAGTGCGACGGATGCAGGTGTCGTATTTGTTCCACCAGTAGCGATACCCGGTGTAGACCGCATTGTTATAATAGCGGGCGCAGACATTCTGCCGGGCGATGGCGACGCCCACGAGGCCGTGGCGATAAGCAAAGCCGCGGCGATATTTGCGGTGATGATGCCATTTGCGCTTATGCCGCCAGACATGGCGATGCTTGACAGCACGGTGGCGCCAGACACGCCGGTTGTGGCGTTTGAAGTGGCGGCCCTGGTAATTGGCCTTGGCGACCAGGCTGGTCTGACCGGACGCGGCCACGGACTTGCCGGGATTGACGATGCCGGCTTCGGCCTGGCTGCCGATGATCGAAACGCCGATGACGCCGGCGGCCAGCGCCGCGAATGTGATGATCTTCTTGTTCATAATGCTCTCCAAATGTTGTTGGCTTGGTTGATTGCTTCGATGGTTCGCAGATTAGTTCACCCGATCTGAACCCGATCTGATCGCGGCATTCATTTATCGTTCATCGGCAAAA
>PKTQ01000200.1 GCA_002869085.1 Hyphomicrobiales bacterium
AGCCGATTATCACGCATTTCCCGCGCCACCTCCCAACACCCTCAAGTCATAATCCTGGGGTGGTTGGGAGGGGGCGCGGGACTGGGAAGTAACTCAATAATGAGAGCGGGCCGGTGCCGATTATCACTTAATATGCGTAGCGAGGAATAGCCGCGAGGGATAACAAAGAGGCAGCAAAATGCCCTAGACCCAACGGAACACCGCAAAGCCATAGACGATCTGGATCGCCAATGCGCCCCAGAGCGGCGTTCCCATCACCCCCAGCCAGCCGAGCGCGATGAATGCGCTGCCCAGCAGAGTGATGAACAGCCGGTCGCCTCGGGTGGTCTCAAGGGTCAGAATGCCCTTGCGCGGGCTGCCGCCGGGGCTGAATTTCTCCCAGATCGCCATGATGATCAGGCAGATCAGAATGAAGATGAAAAACCCGGCTGTCGGCCAGGTCCAGGCCATCCATGACAGTCCCATGATCTTTCTCCTTCCTCAGACCCGCCCCAGGGCGAAGCCCTTGGCGATGTAATTGCGCACGAAATAGATCACGAATGCGCCGGGCACGATGGTCAGCGTGCCGGCAGCCGCCAGCAGCCCCAGCTCATAGCCCGATGTGCTGGCGGTTCGGGTCATGGTGGCGGCGATCGGTTTGGCGGCGACCGAGGTCAGGGTCTTGGCCAGCAGCAGTTCGACCCATGAGAACATGAAGCAGAAGAACGCCGCCACGCCGATGCCCGCCGCGATGGTCGGCAGGAACACCCGCACGAAGAAGCGCGGGAAGGAATAGCCGTCCACATAGGCGGTCTCGTCCAGTTCGCGCGGCACCCCGGACATGAAGCCTTCCAGAATCCACACCGCCAGCGGAATGTTGAACAGGCAATGGGCCAGCGCCACCGCGATTGGCGTATCGAACAGATTGACCGCCGAATAGAGCTGGAAGAAGGGCAGGGCGAACACCGCCGGCGGCGCCATGCGGTTGGTCAGCAGCCAGAAGAACAGATGCTTGTCGCCTAAGAAACGGTAGCGCGAAAACGCATAGGCCGCCGGCAGCGCCACCGACACCGAGATCACCGTGTTGATCAGCACATAGGTGATCGAATTGAAATAGCCATTATACCAGGTGGGGTCGGTGAAGATCTTGATATAATTGTCGAATGTGAATTCCTGCGGCCACAGGGTGAAGGTGCCGAGAATCTCGTTGGTGGTCTTGAACGACATGTTCAGCAGCCAATAGATCGGCATCAGCAGGAACGTGATGTAGAGTGTGGGCGCCAGCCAGGTCAGTTTTCGCATCACTGTTCCTCGTTTTTCATCATCAGCGTATAGAACACCCAGCTGGTGAGCAGCACGATCAGGAAGTAGATCAGCGACATTGCCGCCGCCGGCCCGAGATCGAACTGCCCCAGCGCCACCTTCACCAGGTCGATCGACAGGAAGGTGGTGGAATTGCCCGGCCCGCCGCCGGTGAGCACGAAGGGCTCGGTATAGATCATGAAGCTGTCCATGAAGCGCAGCAGGATGGCGATGGTCAGCACCCGCTTCATTTTCGGTAGCTGGATATGGCGGAACACCGCCCAGCCCGAGGCGCCGTCGATCTTGGCGGCCTGGTAATAGGCATCCGGGATCGAGCGCAGCCCGGCATAGGCCAGCAGCACCACCAGCGAGGTCCAGTGCCACACATCCATCATGATGGTGGTGAACCAGGCTGCGATCGGCTGCTGGGTGAAGTTGTAATTGATGCCGAGTCCGTTGATGATGCGGCCCAGCAGGCCGAGCTCGGGCAGGGCATAGATGTTCCACATCGCCCCGACCACATTCCACGGGATCAGCAGCGGCAGCGCCATCAGCACCAGGCACACCGACACCCAGAAGCCCTTTTTCGGCATGGTCAGGGCAATCGCCACCCCGAGCGGAATCTCAATCGCCAGGATGATGCCGGTAAAGGTGATCTGCCGCAGCAGCGAGGCGTGGAAGCGGGCCGAATGCAGCACCTGCTCGTACCATTTCACCCCTTCCCAGAAGAACACATTGTCGCCGAAGGTTTCCTGCACCGAATAATTGACCACCGTCATCAGCGGAATCACCGCGTTGAACGCCACCAGCACCACCACAGGCACCACCAGGAACCAGGCTTTTTGATTAGTTGTCTTGCGCGCCATGCTCGCCCCTCACTCCACCATCCAGCCATCGGCATAGACCTGGGTATGCCCCGGGTCGAAATGCAGGAAGGCCTGGCCCTCCGGCGCCTTCTCGCCCTCGTCCAGCAACAGGCGGATCACATGATCCCCGGCCTGGGTTTCCACAATGCTGTGGCGGCCGGCATCCGACACCTTCACCACCTCGACCGCCACGCCCTGATCGGCAAAGCTGATGAATTCGGGCCGCACCCCGATCTGGGTGGTTTTGGCCGCGCCGGCCGGTTTGACCGCATGGTCGGTTTCGACCCGGGTGCCGGCAAAGAACGCCGCCCCGTCCCGAATCTCGCAGGGCAGCAGATTCATGCCCGGCGAGCCGATGAAATGGCCAACAAAAGTGTGTTTCGGGCGCTCGAACAGCTCGACCGGCGTACCGATCTGCACCACCGTGCCCTCATGCATGACGATCACCTGATCGGCGAAGGTCAGGGCCTCGGTCTGGTCATGGGTCACATAGATCATGGTCGCGCCCACCTGCTGGTGCAGCTCCTTCAGCTTGGAGCGCAGCATCCATTTCAGATGCGGGTCGATCACCGTCAGCGGCTCGTCGAACAAAATGGCGCTCACATCGGCCCGCACCAGGCCGCGCCCCAGCGAGATCTTCTGCTTGCCGTCGGCGGTCAGACCCGAGGCGCGGCTGTGCAGGGTCTCTTCAAGGTCGAGCATGGCGGCGATCTCGTGCACGCGGCTCTCGAGCGCCGCGCCGCTGACGCCGCGATTGCGCAGCGGGAATGCCAGATTGTCGTAGACGCTCATCGTGTCATACACCACCGGGAACTGGAACACCTGGGCGATATTGCGCTGGTCGGTGGGCGTGCCGGTCATGTCCTTGCCGTCGAACAGCACCTTGCCCTCGCTGGGATCGAGCAGGCCCGAGATGATGTTGAGCAGGGTGGTCTTGCCGCAGCCCGACGGGCCGAGCAGGGCGCAGGCGGTGCCGTCGGCCCAGTCCACGCTCATATGTTTCAGCGCCCAGTCATCTTCCGTGACGGGGTTGTCGATATAGCTGTGGCGGATGTCCTGCAGAGTGATCTTAGCCATTCCTCAACGTCCCCCGCCCCTGATTATTATCCGTTCACACAGCAATGCGATGATCCTCCACATTGAAATAGAGGCATTGGCTGGTGTCCACATGGAACGCCGCCCTGGTCCCCACCGGCGCGGCATGGATGCCCTGGGACTGCGAAATCCAGGTGTCGCCCTCCAGGTTGAAGCGCACCACGCTTTCCGAGCCGGACAGCTCGGTCACCAGCACCGTGCCTTCGACCCGCACCGCCTCGGCCGGCGGCGCCATTTCCGCCGGAGTGACCTGATGCGGGCGGATCGCCATCACAAAGGGTCCGTCACTGAGCGCCGCATGGGCCGGCCCCACCGGCCAGCTCGAGGTGCCGTTGAGATGAAAGCGCCCATCGCGCTTGGTGACCCGGCAGGTGTTGATCGGCGGGTCGGAAAACACCTGCGCCGAAATCAGATCCTGCGGCTGCCGGTATACCCGGGCTGTTTCGCCAAACTGGGTGACCCGGCCCTCATGCAGGGCGGCGGTGTGCCCGCCCAGCAGCAGCGCCTCGCCCGGCTCGCTGGTGGCATAGACCACGGTGGCGCCGCGGCCCTTGAACATTTTCGGCAGTTCGTCGCGCAGCTCCTCGCGCAGCTTATAGTCCAGATTGGCCAGCGGCTCGTCGAGCAGCACCAGGTCCGAATCCTTCACCAGCGCCCGCGCCAGCGCCGTGCGCTGCTGCTGGCCGCCGGAAAGCTCCAGCGGGCGCCGGTCCAGCATCGGGGTGAGCTTCAAAAGCTCCGCCACCTGTCCGACCCGGGCCTTGATGTCGGCCTTGCTCATGCGCGCCACCTTCAGCGGCGAGGCGATATTGTCATAGACCGAGAAATTGGGATAGTTGATGAATTGCTGATGCACCATGGAAACATTGCGTTTCTGCACGGAGACCCCGGTCACATCCTTGCCGTCGAACCACACTTCGCCGCTGGTGGGATGCTCCAGCCCGGCCATCAGCTGAATCAGGCTGGTCTTGCCCGATAATGTGGTGCCGAGTAGAATGTTGAAGCCGCCGGGTTCAATGGTGAGATCGGTTGGGTAAATGTGAATGTCGGCCCCAACCCGTTTGACCACATTCTTGAACTCAAGTGCCATTGATGTTGTCCCCGCCCTCGATGACCGTTCCATTCTGTTCCACCTTGTCAGGTGGAAGTGATTTCAGGATGGAGCCTGCCGCCATTGGCGGCAAGCCATTTTTGTTGCCCCGCATCGCGGGGTGCATTTTCATGCACCCCGCGCGGCGCTGGGGGAGAGACGCCGTTGGGGAACCTAATTGGCGGCCCAGCGCTTCACGAGCTCATCATAGGCGATGGTCTCGCCCTTGGGCTTCTCATTGGCCAGTTTCGCTTTCGGCGAGCCGGGTTTGTCCAGCCACACTTTCGGGTCGACAGGCTTGTTGAGGCGAGGTCCGCAGCCGCCATAAGTGCCGGCTTTTTCGTCAGCGGCCTGCATGCGCGCCATCACCGTATCCATCTCCTCGGCCAGGCGGTCCATCGCCTGCTGCGGGGTGAAGGCACCGGAGTTGACGTCACCGATCTGCTGCCACCAGATCTGGGCCAGCTTCGGATAATCAGGCACGTTGACGCCGGTCGGCGACCAGCGCACACGGTCCGGCGAGCGATAGAACTCGACCAGGCCGCCCAGTTTCGGGGCCCGCTTCGTGAAGGATTCGTGACGGATGTCGCTGTCGCGGATGGGCGTCAGGCCGACATGGGTCTTTTTCAGCGAAACGGTTTTGGAAACCACGAATTGCGCATAGAGCCAGGCGGCTTTGCGGCGATCGACCGGGGTCGATTTGAACAGGGTCCAGGAACCCGCATCCTGATAGCCGAGCTTCTGGCCGTCTACCCAATAGGGGCCGTGCGGCGAGGGGGCCATGCGCCACAGGGGCATGCCTTTATCGTCGACGGTGTTATTGCCTTCAGATTTCGGCGCCACCATGGACGCGGTGAAGGCGGTGTACCAGAAGATCTGCTGTGCCACATTGCCCTGGCTCAGAGCCGGGAGCGACTGATAGAAGTCATAGGAGGCCGCGCCGGGAGGGGCGTATTTGCGGAGCCATTCATCCCATTTGCGTATCGCATAGACCGCTGCCGGGCTATTGGCCGCGCCGCCGCGTGACACCGAAGCGCCAACCGGGTTGCAGGTGCCTTTTTCCATCCGGATGCCCCATTCGTCAACCGGTATGCCGTTCGGCAGGCCCTTGGAGCCTTCGCCGGCCATGGACAGCCAGGCGTCGGTCATGCGCCAGCCAAGGTCGGGAGCGCGCTTGCCATAGTCCATATGGCCATAAATGCGCACGCCGTCGATTTCCTTCACATGCACGGAGAAGAATTCGGCGATGTCCTCATAGGCCGACCAGTTGACCGGAACACCAAGATCATAACCATACATTTTCTTGAACTTGGCTTTCAGTTCCGGGCGTTGGAACCAGTCATAGCGGAACCAATACAGATTGGCGAATTGCTGGTCGGGAAGCTGATACAGCTTGCCGTCCGGCCCGGTGGTGAACGACTTGCCCATGAAGTCGTCAATGTCGAGAGTCGGCAGGGTCACGTCCTTGCCTTCGCCCGCCATCCAGTCGGTCAGGTTCACCGCCAGTTGCAGCCGCGAATGGGTGCCGATCAGATCCGAGTCGTTGATATAGGCGTCATAGAGATTGCGCTTGGTCTGCATTTGCGTCTGCACGGCCTGCACAACCTCGCCTTCGCCGAGGAGCTGATGGTTGACCTTGATGCCGGTGATTTCCGCAAACGCCTTGGCCAGGGTTTTTGATTCATATTCGTGGGTCGGGATGGTTTCCGACAACACATTGATTTCCATGCCCTTGAACGGCTCAGCGGCTTTGATGAACCACTCCATTTCCTTCATTTGCTCGGCTTTGGACAAGGTGGAAGGCTGGAACTCGCTATTGATCCATTTTTCCGCCTCGGCCATACCGGCAATAGCCATTGACGAGGACAGCATCAGTGCTGTTCCGGCCACGGCCGCCATGAGTTTAAATTTCATTGAAAACCTCCCTTCCATGAGACCCAATAACCTACCCGCGGAAGTATCAAATGAAATCAAACGAACGTCAATCGAAAATTAATGCAATTTCTTGAAACAAATTGCCGCGCCCTGTACTCTATCCTTTTGTGGGCGGCATCACGGGCTGATAACAATATGGAACTACTCCTACCCCGGCATAAGACCATTTTGGATCTGGCGCATAAGGACGGTTCGGTCAGGGTGGAAAGCCTGGCCGTTCAACTGGCGGTCACCCCGCAGACAATCCGCAAGGATCTCAATATTTTATGCGAGCGCCGCCTGCTGCACCGGGTGCATGGCGGCGCGGTTATCCGCTCCGGCGTGGTCAATTACGGCTATGACGCCCGCCGCGAACTGGCCGAGGATGAGAAGCTGCATATCGGCGCCCGCGCCGCCGAACTGATCCCCGACGACTGCTCGCTCTTCATCAATATCGGCACCACCACCGAGCAGGTCGCGCGCCAGCTGACCAACCGCAAGGGCCTGCTGGTAATTTCAAATAATATTAATGTTGCCAACATCTTATATCAGAACCCCAATATCGAGGTCGTGCTCACCGGCGGCATGGTGCGCCGCTCCGACGGCGGGCTGGTCGGCCAGATGACCACCGACGCCATCGGGCGCTTCAAGGTCGATTATGCGGTCATCGGCACCTCGGCGATCGATCCTGACGGCACCCTGCTCGATTTTGATTCGCGCGAGGTGAAAGCGGCCCAGGCGATTATCGAAAATTCCCGTCATTGCATCCTTGTGGCCGACTATATGAAATATGATCGCTCCGCTCCGGTGCGCGTCTGCCATATCTCCCAGATGGAGACCTTCGTCACCGACCGTCAACCGCCGGAATCGATTGCCGGAATCTGCGCCGAAAGCGATGTGAATATCGTTCTTGCCGCCGAATCCTGAAAAGCGGCGTGATTTTCGCTAATTTTCATTGAAGCTTCGAAAATCTTCGATTACCATCCAGGGGAACAGGCGGTATCCTTGGAAATGAGGCGTGCATTGAGCGATCGGGTTTACGATATCGTCATAGTCGGCGGCGGCATCAATGGCTGCGGCATCGCCCGTGATGCGGCGGGCCGGGGGCTTAAAGTGCTGCTGGCCGAAATGGACGATCTGGCCAGCGGTACTTCATCGGCATCCACCAAGCTGATTCACGGCGGCCTCAGATATCTGGAATATTACGAGTTCCGCCTGGTGCGCGAGGCGCTGAGCGAGCGCGAGGTGCTGCTCGAGGCCGCCCCCCATATCATCGAACCGCTGCGCTTCATCCTGCCCCATTCCAGCGCCCTGCGCCCCGCCTGGATGATCCGCCTCGGCCTGTTTCTGTACGACCATCTCGGCAAGCGCAAACACCTGCCCGGCTGCCGCATGATCGATCTCAGGCGGGACGAGGCCGGCAAGCCCCTGAAGAAAAGCTTCACCAAGGCGTTTGAATATTCCGATTGCTGGACCGACGATGCCCGCCTGGTGGTGCTGAACGCCATCGGCGCTGCCGAGCAGGGCGCCGAGATCAGGGTGCGCACCGCCATGACCGGCGCCCGGCGCGAGAACGGCCTGTGGCATGTGACCCTGGAAGACCGTGCCACCGGCGCCGCCGAAACCGTCACCGCCCGGGCCCTGGTCAATGCGGCCGGTCCCTGGGTCGAGCAGGTGGCCGCGAGCTGCAATGGCGGTGCTAAGACCGGCCACGGCATCCGCCTGGTGAAGGGCAGCCATATCGTGGTGCCGAAAATGTTCGACCATCAGCGCGCTTATATTCTGCAAAATCCCGACCGGCGCATCATTTTCGCCATTCCCTATCAGCAGGATTTCACCCTGATCGGCACCACCGATGTGGATGTGAAGGGCGGTCCCGGCAAGGTCGAGGCCTCAGCCGAGGAAATCGACTATCTGTGCGCCGCCATCAGCGATTATTTCGAGAAGCCGGTCTCGCCCAAAGACGTGGTCTGGAGCTTTGCCGGCATCAGGCCGCTGTTTGACGATGGCGGCGACAGCGCCCAGGCCACCACCCGCGATTATGTGCTCGAGCTGAGCGATGTGGACGGGGCCTTGCCGAAACTGAGCATTTTCGGCGGCAAGATCACCTCATATCGCGAGCTGTCCGAAGAGGTGATGGGGAAACTGGGCCGCTATTTCCCGGGCATGAAGCCCGATTGGACCGCAAAGGCGCCGCTGCCCGGCGGCGATTTCGACGCCGAGGGTTTCGAAGACCTGCTCGCCCGGCTGAGGCGCGAGTTTCCGGTGCTGCCCGAAGATCTGGCCCGCCGTCTGTGCCGCACCTATGGCACCCGGGCCTGGACAATTGTCCGGGGTGTGGAAACGCTTGCCGATATGGGGCAGGATTTCGGGGCCGGGCTTTATGAGCGCGAGCTTGAATATCTGATGAAACATGAATGGGCGCGCACCCTCGAGGATGTGATCTGGCGGCGCGGCAAACTCGGCCTGCATCTTGACGAGGGTCAGCAGGCCGCCCTTGAGCAGTGGTTGCAGCAACAATCCGGCCGGCCCGGCGCTGGCGGTGCTTGAAGAGGCGCTTGAAGAGAAGGGGAGGGCGTCATGTCCGGTTACATTCTTGCCATCGATCAGGGAACCACATCATCGCGCACCATGATTTTCGATCAGCATCGCGCGGTGAGGGCGGTGGCGCAGCAGGAATTCACCCAGCATTTTCCCGATTCGGGCTGGGTCGAGCATGATCCGGAGGATATCTGGCGCACCAGCCTCGATACCGCAAGGCGCGCCATGGACGAGGCCGGGCTGAAGGCGGGCGACATCGCCGCCATCGGCATCACCAATCAGCGCGAAACCACCATTGTCTGGGACCGGGAAACCGGCAAGCCGGTTCATAACGCCATTGTCTGGCAGGACCGGCGCACCGCCGCCGTCTGCGAGGCGCTCAAGGCCGAGGGGCATGAGGAACTGGTGGCAGCCCGCACCGGCCTGTTGCTCGACCCCTATTTCGCCGGCACCAAGATCGCCTGGATCCTCGATCATGTGGACGGCGCCCGCGCCCGCGCCGAGGCGGGCCGGCTCGCCTTCGGCACCGTCGACAGCTTCCTGCTTTGGCGGCTCACCGGCGGGCGCGTGCACGCCACCGACGCCACCAATGCCAGCCGCACCCTGCTTTATGACATCCACAAAGGGCGCTGGGACAGCGATCTGCTGGAGATCCTGCGGGTGCCGGCCGCCATGCTGCCCGAGGTGCGCGACAGCGCCGATGATTTCGGCACCACTGAACCCGCGCTGCTCGGCGGCGCCATTGCCGTCAACGGCATTGCCGGCGACCAGCAGGCCGCCACGGTCGGCCAGGCCTGTTTCAAGCCCGGCATGTTGAAATCCACCTATGGCACCGGCTGTTTCGCGGTGCTCAACACCGGCGATCAGGCGGTGCGCTCCAAGAACCGTCTGCTCACCACCATCGCCTATCAGA
>PKTQ01000165.1 GCA_002869085.1 Hyphomicrobiales bacterium
CGCCTTCGCCCAAAGCCAGATCGAGGCTCATCTGCACGAAGCCGCCATCATTGTCGAGCGACACATCGCCCCTCATGCGCAGCCCGGCGCCCGCGCCGGCGGGGGTCAGATCCGCATCGGACACCCCGCCCATCACCCGGTCGGTCACCACCCGCCAGCGCATTCCCAGCCGGCTGGTCAGGGGCGGGCCGGTGAAATCATCGATCAGCAATCGGGCGCCGCCCGGTTGGGCCGCGGCATCATAGGCAGCCTCCATATCTTGGGAAGTCGCGCCTCTGGGGGTCATGATCGGGGCCTTTCGGGCGGCCCTTGCGGGGCCGGGATGGGGGAAGCGGCGCGGTTGGCGCCGCCGTATCAAATGGAATTATTCCAAAATAAGTATTCTTGACCCGTTCAGCAAGCCGTCATCCATGAGCGGCACCTGCCACGCTTGATCATGCGCCGGTGCAATGGCAGATTGCTTGAGCGCGAGCGACGGCGCGAGACCTGCGCCGCGGCATCGGGAGGCAAAAGGGACCTAAGGTGAATATCGGCGATCTCATCACCGTCAATGATCGCATGCAGTCCGGTTATGCCTACCGGCTGGACGCGCCGGCCGGCGCCGATTTCGACCCCGGCTTTCACCCGGTCTATTCCCCCCGGCAGATGCTGGAAATGGGGGTGTTTGAGGGCAAATATCTGAATGACTGCCGCGATGAGTTCCCGGCGCACTGGTTCACCGGGGCGCGGCTGAGTGCCCATGCCGACCCCAGGCTGAACCATTTCGGGGTGAAGAGCCGCCAGCCCCTGTCGGTTTGGCGCCGCAAGGGCTGGATATTCGGGCCCGACCCCCGAGGCTGGTTCCAGTGGTATTGCCGCTATTATCTCGGCCGCCGCCTGCCGGAAATCGATGCCATTCAGATCAAGCGCTGGCGCGGCTTTGCCCGCCATGCCGGCCAGATCCGCGCCAATTGCGAGCCCGGCAATGTCTTTTGCCGGCCCCGGCAGCGCCAGGCCCTGCTGCAATGGTCATATGATCCTTTTATCTAGGGTCGAGACTCATTCAAATTATTTTTTCCGCGTGGCCTATTTCAGCGCCCGCCTCCAACCGCTGGCCCGGGCCTCTGCTTCCGAACAAAACCAGCGCTCACCCCGCTGCGTGGAAATGGCCGTCGCTGTGTAATATTTCTGACCCGGCAGGTGATAGATTTTCTCCCCGTCGTAAAGACTGATATTGCCTTTTATGGCGCAGGAGCCTGAAGGGGTGGTAATGGCCGGCACAGCTTTCCAGAACCAGGCTGCCCCCTCATGCCGGCTCAGAACAAACTGGTTCAGGCCAGCCACGCTCATCAGCAGGGCCAAAGCCGCAAGCCATCTGGCAAGGCCATGCCTTCCATATTTGCCGGACCATCGCGGCCGGCGCTGCGCATATGTACTGAAATCAATCACCGAGCGTTTCATGGGCGAATCCTACCGCCCCTGAATTAGGATTTGATGGGGATAATTACTCAAATTGTCAGGGTCTTGCCGGTCTCACACGCCTATGATTGAGCGTCGGCGATTCCGATATTCGCGTCTGCCCGCACATGCATGATGCCGTGACAATCCTGTTGGCCGGCTGAAATCCCTGTAAAGCCATAAAAATATTCTCTATAGCTATAAATATCTTGCTATGATGAAATAATCATGTCTTAGATGATTTCCAGTAAGGATGGATGGGCGACATGCACAAGCAAATGGCCGACCGGCTGGCCCGGCTATACGATCTGCCCTATGGCGGCAAGGCTCAGGGGCGCTACCGGATATCGGCCAAGCTGTTCCACGCCCTGGCCGGCCGGCGGCGGCTCTATGAGGACGATATCCGGCTGATCACCCGCGAGCTGCTGGAGCGGGGCTATGTCCTGATCGACATGGGAACCTATTATTCGGTGCTGACCGCCGCCACGGCGGGCAGCTATCGCCGCGTCAACGCCGAGGCCCTGAATCATGTGCTACCACCCCCGGCCGTCTGACCGGCGCCGGTTGAGGAGAGCGCCGGGATCATGAGCAAAAAGCACAAATGGCCCCCGATCATCATCGGATGGCGCGAATGGATCGGCCTGCCCGACCTGGACGGCGCCTGCATCAAGGCCAAGATCGACAGCGGCGCCCGCACTTCTTCGGTGCATGCCTGGAACATCCGCACCCGGCGCGGGCCTGATGGCTGGCAGGCCACATTTGATCTTCACCCCAATCAGGACGATAATTCACATGTGCTCACCGTCACCGCCCCAATCATCGGCATGCGCGAGATCAGGAGCTCATCCGGCCATGTTCAGGAGCGGATCGTCATTCGCACCCGATTGCAACTGGCCGAGCGGGTCTGGCCGATCGAGATGACCCTTTCGCGCCGTGATGAGATGGGCTTTCGCATGCTGCTGGGGCGCTCGGCGATGCGGGGCGGCCATGTGCTGGTCGATCCATCGCGCTCATTCCTGGCCGGCAACCGGCCCCGGAAGAAACATGAATAGAAAACCGAACCCACCCGCGCGCTATGGCGGGGCAAACTCAGGCTCAGGCAAAGGACCAGACAGATGAAAATTGTCATGATGGCGCAGAACCCAAATCTTTATTCCCACAAGCGCCTGGTGGAAGCCGCCGAGGAAAGGGGGCACTCCCTCGATATCGTCAAAACCCTGCGGGTTTCCATCAGCATCGCCTCGCACAAGCCGACCCTGTTTATCGACGGCCGGGAGCTGACCGGCTATGACGCGGTTATCCCCAGAATCGGCGCCTCGGTGACCTTTTACGGCCTGGCGGTGCTGCGGCAATTCGAGATGATGGGGGTCTATCCGCTCAACGAATCGGTCGCCATCGGCCGCTCCCGCGACAAGCTCAGATCCATGCAATTGCTGTCCCGCAAGGGCATCGGCCTGCCGGTGACCGCCTTTGCCCATGACCCGAAAAAGGCCAGCGAGGTCATCGAGGCGGTCGGCGGCGCGCCAGTGGTGATCAAACTGCTGGAAGGCACCCAGGGCATCGGCGTCGTGCTGGCCGAAACCGCCTCATCCGCCAAATCGGTGGTCGAGGCCTTCCGGGGCGCCAAGATCAATATTCTGGTGCAGGAATTCATCAAGGAGGCCGGCGGCACCGATATTCGCTGCCTGGTGATCGGCGGCCGGGTGGTGGCCGCCATGCAGCGCAAGGGCGCCCCGGACGATTTCCGCTCCAATCTGCATCAGGGCGGTTCCGCCACCCCGATCAAGATCACCTCACAGGAACGCTCGGTCGCCATTTCGGCTGCCAAGATCATGGGGCTTAATGTCTGCGGCGTCGACATGCTGCGCTCCAATCATGGGCCGGTGATCATGGAAGTGAACTCCTCTCCGGGCCTCGAGGGGGTGGAGAACGCCACCGGGATCGACGTGGCCGGCAAGATCATCGAATTCATCGAGAAAAACGCCAAGACGGGCCGCACCAAGACCAGGGGCACCGGCTAGCCCCCCGCTTGCCCCCCGCCCCCCATGGAGTGACCAGAGTGCCCGCACGCGCATCCTTTATCATCGGCAATGAACGCATTGCCCCCGGAAACCGCAGCCTCATTGACCTGCCGGTCGCCAAACTGGCCAATCACACCCCGGTCACCCTGCCGGTGCATGTGCTGCACGGCCGCCGCGAGGGGCCGGTGCTGTTCGTCAGCGCCGCCATTCACGGCGATGAGGTTCTGGGGGTTGAGATCATCCGCCGCCTGCTGAAAACCAAATCGCTGAAATCGCTGCGGGGCACATTGTTGTGCATCCCCATCGTCAATGCCTATGGTTTTCTCAATCACAATCGCTACCTGCCCGACCGGCGTGATCTCAACCGGGTGTTTCCCGGCAGCAGCACGGGCTCCCTCGCCAGCCGCCTTGCCCATATCTTCATGAATGAAATCGTGCTGCGCGCCGATCTTGGGGTCGATCTGCACACCGGCTCGGTCAACCGCGCCAATCTGCCGCAACTGCGCAGCGATTTCACAGACCCTGATAATCTGGCCCTGGCCCGCGCCTTCGGTCCGCCCCTTTTGTTGAATGCCAGCCTGCGCGAGGGCTCGCTGCGCGCCGCCGCCCATGCGGTGGGCAAGCGGGTGTTCATCTATGAGGCCGGCGAGGCCCTGCGCCTTGATGAAACACCGGTCAGGGTCGGAGTGAAGGGCATTTTGCGGCTGATGAAGAAACTGGGCATGCTCGCCGCCGGTTCTGTGAAGGGCAGTGAAATCAAGCCCATATTATCCATGGCCAGCCAATGGGTGCGGGCGCCTGAGGGCGGGTTGTTCAAGGGCCACCGCGCCAATGGCGATTCGGTCGAGACGGGCGATCTGCTCGGCATGATCTCCAACCCCTATGAGCTGGACGAGGTCGAGCTGCGCGCCGGCGCCGCCGGTCTTGTGATCGGGCGCACCAATCTGGCCGTCGTCAATCAGGGGGACGCCCTGTTCCACATCGCCAGGGTCAAAAAGCCCGATGAGGCCGGAGACCAGATCAGCCAGATCGTGGATGATTTCGAGGCCGACCCCATATTGGACGAGGACGAGATTCTCTAGTCGAGACTCAGCCGACCCTGGCCAGGGCCTGCTTGACATTGGCGGTGATGCCGGCCCAGTCCCGATCCGCGATCTGCTGTTTGGTGGCCAGCCACGAACCGCCGATCGCCGCCACCATCGGCAACGCCAGATAATCGTTCATATTGTCAAGATTGACCCCGCCGGTGGGGCAGAACTTCACCCCCTGGCTCGCATAGGGCCCGGCCAGCGCCTTCAACATCGCCGGGCCGCCCGCATTGCCGGCCGGAAAGAACTTCAGCAGCTTGCAGCCAAGGCTGAGCCCGCGTTCGATTTCAGAAGGGGTCATCACCCCCGGGATGAACAGCCCGCCTTTGGCCTGAAAATGCCGCACCACATCCGGGTTGAGCCCCGGCGCCAGGCCGAAGCTTGCGCCCGCATCGAGCGCCCGGTCGGCCTGTTCCGGGCTCAGCACCGTGCCGGCGCCGAGCAGCATGTCGGGAAACCGGGCGGCAATCCGGCGCATGGCTTCCCCCGCCGCCGCCGTGCGGAAGGTAATCTCGATCACATCCATGCCGCCTTCGAGAAGCGCCTCCGCCAGCGGCTCCGCATCCGCGGCGTCTTCGATCACGATCACCGGAATGACCGGACGTTTCAGCAATTCATCCAGCACTTGCACTCTCCTATCTGTCCACCCGGGCGCTGCCGCCGCCGACCAGTTTTTCCACCTCCGCCAGGGACGCCATGGTGGTGTCCCCCGGCGTGGTCATCGCCAGCGCCCCATGCGCCGCGCCATATTCCACCGCTCTGGCCGCATCGCCAAACTCCATCAGCCCATAGATGAAGCCCGATGCGAAGCTGTCGCCGCCGCCGACCCGGTCCATGATTTCAAGGCCCGGGCGATGGGTGGCGGTATGAAACCTACCATCCATCCAGCACATGGCGCCCCAATCGTTCACCGTGGCGCTCTTCACCCCGCGCATAGTGGTGGCGGTGGCCTTGAAATTGGGAAATTCCGCCACTGCCCGTTCGATCATGCGCTGGAATGAGCCCACATCGAGATCGGTCAGGCCCTCATCCACCCCCTCGACCTCGAAACCGAGACAGGCGGTGAAATCCTCCTCATTGCCGATCATCACATCCACATGCTGGGCGATCTCGCGGTTGATCTCGCGGCATCTTTCGAGCCCGCCAAAGCCCTTCCACAGGCTGGGGCGATAATTGAGATCGTAAGAAACGATGGTGCCGCACTGCTCCGCCGCTTTCGCCGCCTCGATCACCAGCGGGCCGGTGGTCTCGGAAAGGCCGGCGAAAATGCCGCCGCTGTGAAACCAGCGCACCCCCAGCTCGCCAAACAGATGCGCCCAGTCCACATCGCCCGGTTTGAGCTGCGAGGCGGCAGTGAGGCCGCGATCCGAGCAGCCCACCGCGCCGCGCAGGCCAAAGCCGCGCTCGGTGAAATTAAGCCCGTTGCGCACCTCGCGCCCGATGCCGTCATAATCGGCCCATTTAATGAGCGAAGTGTCCACCCCGCCCTGCAGGATGAGATCCTCCATCAACAGCCCGATCTCGTTGCGGGCAAAGGCGGTCACCAGCCCGGCCCGCTTGCCGAAACAGCGGCGAAGGCCCCGCGCCACATTATATTCGCCGCCGCCTTCCCAGGCCCGGAACTGGCGCGCCGTGCGGATGCGCCCCTCGCCGGGGTCGAGCCGCAGCATCACCTCGCCCAGCGACACGATGTCATAGCGGCAGCTATCGGCCGGCCGCAGGGTCAGTTTTTCAGTTTTGCTCATCTCAGCGCCCCATCCATCCGCCATCGACGGTCACAATCGATCCGTTCATATAATCCGAGGCCGCCGAGGCCAGAAACACCACCGGTCCGGCAAAATCCTCCGGTTGACCCCAGCGCCCGGCCGGAATCCGGGCCAATATGGCGGCATTGCGCCCGCTATCCTCGCGCAGCGCCCTGGTATTGTCCGTGCTGATGTAACCGGGTGCAATCGCATTGACATTGAGCCCGCGCCCGGCCCATTCATTGGCCAGCGCCTTGGTGAGCTGGCCGATGCCGCCCTTGCTGGCCGCATAGCCCGGCACGGTGATGCCGCCCTGGAAGGTCAGCAGCGAGGCGGTGAAGATGATCTTGCCGGCGCCTCTGGCCAGCATGTCCCGGCCGATCTCGCGCGACAGCACGAACTGGGCATTCAGATTGACCTCGATCACCTCATCCCACAGCGCATCCTCATGCGTCTCGGCCGGAGCGCGCCGGATGGTGCCGGCATTATTGACCAGGATATCGATGCGCGGCACATCGGCTTTCACCTGCCGGATGAAACCATTGAGCGCCTCGCGGTCGGAGAAATCGCAAGAATAGGCGCGAAAGCCGCGCCCCAGCGCCGCAACCTCCCGCTCCACCTCGCTGCCGCTCGCCTCCAGGGTGGCGCTGACCGCGATGATGTCGGCCCCCGCCTCGGCCAGCGCCGTCGCCATCGCCTTGCCGATGCCGCGTTTGGCGCCGGTCACCAATGCCTTCTTCCCCGCCAGGGAAAAGCGGTCCAATACGCCCATCATGCTGATCCTTTCCCGTCCCGCCCGGTCAGCGCAGCTCGCCCGGCTGGATGAAATCCATATCGGTATAATCCACATTGTCGCCGGCCATCGCCCAGATGAAGGTATAGGCGCCGGTGCCGACCCCGGAATGGATCGACCAGGGCGGCGACAGCGCCCCTTCTTCATTGGCGATGATCAGATGCCGGGTTTCCTCCGGCTCGCCCATCATATGCACCACCCGATTTTCCGCATCCATATTGATGTAGAAATAGGCCTCCATGCGCCGGTCGTGCCGGTGCGAGGGCATGGTGTTCCACACCGAGCCTTCCTCGAGCGAGGTATAGCCCAGCACCAATTGGCAGCTTTCCATCACCAGCGGATGCACAAACTGGTTGATGGTGCGCTTGTTTGAGGTTTTGGCCTCGCCCAGCTTCACCTCGACGCTCTCCCCGACCGTGATCAGCCGGGCCGGAAAGCTTTTATGCGCCGGCGCCGAGGCCAGATAGAACCGCCCCTCTCCGGAAAAACCGACCTTGCCGGCGCCCTTGCCGAGATAAAGCACATCGCCGCGTTTCAGATCATAGCGTTCACCGCCGGCCGACACCTGGCCGTCGCCGCCGATATTCACCACCGCCATTTCCCTGCGGTCCAGAAAGCTGTCGGTGCGGGTTTCCGCGACCTTGTCCAGGACAAGCTCGCTCCCGTCCGGCACCGCACCGCCGATCACCATCCGGTCATAATGCGAATAGGTCAGGTTGATCTCACCCGGTTTCATCAGGCCGCCGACCAGGAAATGCCGCCGCAATTCCTCGGTGGACATGGTCTTGGCATGCTCGGCATGCACCGCATAGCGCGTTTGAACTGTTAGCATCAAAAACCTCCTTTGAAAGGTCTTGTTGAATGAAGGCGCCGGTGGGGGGGACCACCACGATTGCTCGTGATGCCACCGGCTATCCGTATGATTCGGTCTAGAGAAAATCCTCCCGCTGCGGCGTGAAGCAGTCGATCAGGCGGCCCGCCTCCAGGCAGTCGCAGCCATGCTCGGCGCCCGACGGAATGATGAAGCTGTCGCCCGGCCCCACCAGGAAGCTCTCGCCGTTCACGCAAAACCGGAACCGCCCGCTTTCCACATAGGTCGATTGCACATGGGGGTGGCTGTGCAGAGCGCCGGTCCCGCCCCTTTGAAACCCGAACGCCACCACCATCAGGTCCTGGTTCTGTGCCAGCACCTGGCGGCTGACACCCGTCCCGTCATCCACGATCTCTCCCGGTTTCACATAACGCATGATGTGCATCCTCAATGAAACAGCGACGGCAGCCACAGAGACAGCGCCGGAATATAGGTGACCAGCATCAGCGAAATCAGCCCGGCCAGATAGAATGGCCAGATGGTTTTCACCACTTCCCAGACCGGAATCTTGCCCACCGCGCAGCCCACGAACAGCACCGAGCCCACCGGCGGGGTGCAAAGGCCAATGCCCAGATTGAGCACCAGAATGATACCGAACTGCACCGGGTCGATACCGAAGGCCATCGCCACCGGCAGGAAGATCGGCGTGGTGATCACGATCAGCGGCGACATGTCCATGAACGAGCCCAGCATCAGCAGCAGGACATTGATCATCAGCAGGATGACCAGCGGATTGTCCGACACCCCCTGCATGAAGGCCACCAATTGCGCCGGCACCCGCAGATAGGCCAGCAGCCAGCCGAAGGCGGCGGCGCAGCCGATCACCATCAACACCATGGATGTGGTGCGCACCGCATCGGTGACCGCGGCCGAAAATTCGGACCAGCCCATGCTGCGATAGAGAAACAGGATCACGAACAGCGCATAGACCACCGCGATGCACGAGCTTTCCGACGCGGTGAACACGCCCGAGCGCACACCGCCGAAAATGATCGCCACCAGAATCAGCCCCGGCAGCGCCGACAGGAACAGCCCCAGCAGCGCCCGCCCGCCGGGAAAGCGCTCCAGCGGATAGCCGCGCCGCCGCGCCACCGCCCAGGCGGCGATCATCAGGCTCAGCGCCAGGATGATGCCGGGGATGATGCCGGCGGTGAACAGATCGGCGATCGAGATGCGCCCGCCGCTGGCGATCGAATAGATGATCAGATTATGCGAAGGCGGCAGCATCAGCGCGATGATCGAGCTGACCACCGTGATGTTGACCGCATAGTCCGCATCATAGCCGCGCTCTTTCATCTGCGGCACCATCAGCCCGCCGATCGCCGAGGCGTCGGCCGCCGCCGAGCCGGAAATGCCGCCGAACAGCACCGAGGCCATGATATTGACCTGCCCGAGGCCGCCCCGGAAATGGCCGACCAGCGCCCCGGCCAGCGCCACCAGACGCCGGGCGATATCGCCCCGCACCATCAGATTTCCGGCGAAGATGAAAAACGGAATCGCCATCAGCGCAAAAATGCTGACCCCGGAATTAAGCCGCTGGAACACCACCACCGGCGGCAGGCCGAGATAGACGATGGTGGCGAAAGATGCCCCCCCGAGACAGAACGCCACCGGTGTGCCCATCAGCAACAGGACGCTGAACGTGCCGAACAGGACCCAATATTCCATCTCAGCGATCCTCTGCAGGCA
>PKTQ01000166.1 GCA_002869085.1 Hyphomicrobiales bacterium
AAGAGGAACGAGACGATGGCGACAATCACGGCAGCGATGGTCAAGGAGCTGCGCGAGACGACCGGCGCAGGCATGATGGACTGTAAAAAAGCGCTGATGGAAAATGACGGCAATAGCGAAGCGGCGGTGGACTGGCTGCGTACCAAAGGCCTGTCCAAGGCGGCCAAAAAGGCCGGCCGCGTGGCCGCCGAGGGGCTGATCGGCCTGGCCGGGCACGGCACCTCCGGCGCTGTGGTCGAGGTCAATTCCGAGACCGACTTCGTGGCCCGCAACGAGCAGTTTCAGGCCATGGTGCGGCAGATCGCCGAACAGGCTCTGGACGCCGATAGCGATATGGACAAGCTTGGCGGCATGATCTTTGCCGGCAGCGACAAGACCGTCACCGAATATGTGCAGGAAATGGTCGGCACCATCGGCGAGAATATGAGCGTGCGCCGCACTGCCGGGCTCAGCGTCGGCAATGGCGTGGTGGCCTCCTATATGCACAATGCCGCCGCGCCCGGGCTCGGCAAGATCGGCGTGCTGGTGGCGCTGGAATCGGAAGGCGACAGCGCCAAGCTGGCGGCGTTCGGCAAGCAGCTTGCGATGCATATCGCCGCCACCAACCCGCTGGCCCTGACCCGCGAAGAGATCGATCCGGCGGTGGTCGAACGCGAGCGTTCGGTGTTCATCGAGCAGGCCCGCGAATCCGGCAAGCCGGAGAACATCATCGAGAAGATGGTCGAAGGCCGGCTGCGCAAATTCTATGAAGAAGTTGTGCTGATCTCGCAGGTGTTCGTCATCGACGGCGAAACCCGGATCGAAAAGGCGGTTGAGGCGGCCGGCAAGGATGCGGGCGCCCCGGTAAAGCTGACCGGTTTCGTGCGTTTCGAGCTGGGCGAGGGCCTGGAGAAGCGCGATGAGGATTTCGCGGCGGAAGTGGCTGCGGCCACCGGCGGCTGAACCTTTTGACATATGTTGCGCCCGCCTTTCGGGCGCGCATAAAGCCCCGGCCATGGCCGGGGCTTTTTTGTGCCGGCGGCGCGCCCCCAAAGGGGGCGGGCAGGGGCATGGGATGATCGAATCGCTTTCTCTTTGCCCGCGACATGATATGATCGGGCTTCATATAAAACCCAATTCCCTTAATCACACCCTCGGATCAGCCATGACAGCCAAACTTTCCTACCGGCGCATTCTTCTGAAAATTTCAGGCGAGGCCCTGATGGGCGATCAGGACTACGGCATGGATATGCAGATGATCGAGCGGATCGCCCGGGAGATCTGCGGGGCCATGCGCCAGGGCTCGCAAATGGGCCTGGTGATCGGCGGCGGCAATATTTTTCGCGGCGTGGCCGGGGTGGCCAAGGGCATGGAGCGGGCCAGCGCCGATTATATGGGCATGCTGGCCACGGTGATGAATGCGCTGGCGATGAAGAACGCCCTGAATTCCATGACCATGGAATGCCGGGTGATGTCGGCGATCCCGATGCCGGCGGTGTGCGAAACCTATACGCGCGGCCGGGCGCTCAGCCATCTGGAAAAGGGCCGGGTGGTCATATTCGCCGCCGGCACCGGCAATCCCTATTTCACCACCGACACCGCTGCGGCCCTGCGCGCCGCGGAAATGGGCTGCGATGCTCTGCTGAAGGGCACCCAGGTGGACGGGGTCTACAGCGCCGATCCGAAAACCCATCCGGATGCGGAGCGCTATGACCATCTCAGTTATGCCGATGTTCTGTCCCGGGACCTCAGGGTGATGGACGCGGCGGCGATTGCCCTGACGCGGGACAACAATATTCCGGTTATCGTTTTTTCATTGCATGAAGACGGCTCGCTGCTCAAGGTGCTGAACGACAGGGCCGTTTGCACCAAGATCAGCTGATATTTGTAAAGGGGTGAGATGATGAATGTACGCTCGGGCGAACATGAAGAATTCGATTATGACGATGTCGAACGGCGCATGAAGGGCGCGGTGAAGGCGCTGCATCACGAATTGGCCGGCCTGCGGACCGGACGGGCGCATATCAGTATCCTTGATCCGGTCACAGTTGAAGCCTATGGCTCGGTGATGCCGCTGAACCAGGTGGCGACTGTGAGCGTGCCGGAAGCGCGCATGCTGTCGGTGCAGGTGTGGGACAAATCCATGGCCGGGGCGGTGGACAAGGCGATCCGCAATTCGGATCTCGGCCTCAATCCGATTTCGGAAGGGCAGTTGATCCGCATCCCGATCCCGGAATTGAACGAGGAGCGCCGGCGCGAACTGACCAAGGTGGCGCATAAATATGGCGAGCAGGCCCGGGTGGCGGTGCGCAATGTGCGCCGCGACGGGCTGGACCAGCTTAAGCATCTGGAAAAGGATGCCCATATGTCGGAGGACGAGCACAAGGCCTGGGCGGATGAGGTGCAGGAGCTGACCAACAAGATCATCACCGAAATCGACGAAATGCTGGCGACCAAGGACAAGGAGATCATGCAGGTTTAGGGCTTTTCAATAAACGTCTGACAGGGTGCGCTAAAGCTTTAACAGTGAAGATATGAATGACGTCATGTTGGACAAAATGACCGGTGGGGACAAAACCGCCATTACGAGGCCCGAACATGTAGCCATCATCATGGATGGCAATGGCCGCTGGGCGACCCAGCGCGGATTGCCGCGCTCGGTGGGCCACAAGGCGGGGGTGGAGGCGCTGCGGCGCACGATCCGCGCCGCCTGCGAGAGCGGTGTCGGCTATCTGACCGTGTTCGGGTTCAGCTCCGAAAACTGGAAACGGCCGGACGAGGAAGTCAGCCAGTTGATGTCGCTGCTGCGCCGCTTCATTCGCCGGGATCTGGCCGAACTGCACCGGCAGAATGTGCGCATCAAGGTGGTAGGCGGGCGCGATGGCCTGGAGCCCAATATCCTGGCCCTCTTGAGCGAGGCCGAGGAACTGACCGGGCAGAACAGCGGGCTCAATTTCGTGGTGGCCTTCAATTATGGCGGCCGGGACGAGATTGCCCGCGCCGCGGCGCGCATGGCGCGGGCGGTGGCGGCGGGAGAGCTGACACCGGGCGAGGTCAATGAAGATGTGGTGGCCGGTTTTCTGGATACGGCGGGTATTCCCGACCCTGATCTGGTGATCCGCACCAGCGGAGAGCAGCGGTTGAGCAATTTCCTGACCTGGCAATGCGCCTATTCGGAGATGCTGTTTCTGGATGTCTATTGGCCGGACTTTTCAGACAGCCATTTCCAGGCGGCCCTGGAAGCCTATGGCCGCCGCGACCGGCGCTTTGGCGGTCTGGAGCCGGTGAGCGCGGTGCAGGGTTGACCGCCCGCGCCGCCAATAATGGATGATTGGTGACCCGCTCATGTTGAAAACACGAATATTATCAGCGCTATTTTTGATCCCGCCGGTGCTGGCGGCGACGTGGCTCGGCGGCTGGGTGTTCCTGCTGCTCTGTGTGATTGCCGGCATGCTGATCGGCTGGGAATGGAGCGGGCTGTTCTGCACCCAGGCCCAGCGGCGCAATATCTTCGTGGGCTGGATCGGCATCACCGTGCTGTTGGCCGCCATTCTGGCCCATTTTCATCATGTGCTTTTGCTGCCGGTTCTGCTGGTGTCGTTCCTGGCGCTGCTGGTGATCCAATTTGTGCGCGAGGCGTTGGTGCTGCCATCCTTCGGGGTGCTGTATGCGGCGGCGCCGGCGGCGGCGCTGGTGATGCTGCGGCAGGATCCCACCTATGGCCTGTGGGCGGTGGTCTGGCTGTTTGCGGTGGTCTGGGCCACGGATATCGCCGCCTATTTTGCCGGCAGGACGTTTGGCGGCCCCAAATTGGCGCCGCGCTTTTCCCCCAACAAGACCTGGTCCGGGCTGGCGGGCGGCGTGATCGCGGCAGCGGCGGCCGGCTATGCGGTGTCGCTGCAGATCGGCGAGGGCTCGGCGCTGCTGCTGGCCCTGTTCAGCGGGCTGATGGCGGTGGTGGCCCAGGCGGGCGATCTTCTCGAATCGGCTCTGAAGCGCCATGTGGGGGTGAAGGATTCCAGTCAGCTCATCCCCGGACATGGCGGCATGATGGACCGATTGGACGGGCTGGTGGCGGTGGCGGTGGCGGCGGTGATCGCCGGGCTGTGGCACGGCGCCGGCACGATTGGCCAAAGCGTGCTGGTATGGTGATTGCGGAGACAAGCGCCGCTGCGCCGCGCCGGATCAGCGTATTCGGAGCAACCGGCTCGATCGGCGTCAGCACGCTGGACCTGATTGCCCGCAACCGTGACCGTTTCGATGTGGTGGCGCTGACCGCCCATTCCAGCGCGGCGCAATTGGCGGAGCAGGCGTTGGAGTTTCGCCCCGAAGTGGCGGTGATCGCCGATGACGGCGCCTATTTGGAACTGAAATCGGCCCTGGCGGGCAGCGGCATTGAGGTCGCGGCCGGTAAAGCTGGGCTGGTGGAGGCGGCGCGGCGGCCGGCAGACTGGGTGATGGCCTCGATTGTCGGCGCGGCCGGGCTGGAGCCGGCGCTGGCGGCGTTGCAACAGGGGACGATCCTCGGGCTTGCCAACAAGGAATGCCTTGTTTCGGCAGGGGATTTTTTCATGAGCGAGGTGGCGCGCACCGGCGCGACCCTGATCCCGGTCGACTCTGAGCACAGCGCCATCTTCCAGGTGTTCGACCCGGACAGAATCGCCAATGTGGCGCGCATCGTGCTGACCGCCTCGGGCGGCCCGTTCCGCGACTGGAGCCTGGACAGGCTGGCGGCGGCGACGCGGGCCGAGGCGCTGCAACACCCGAACTGGGAGATGGGCGCCAAGATCACCATCGATTCGGCGACCATGATGAATAAGGGGCTGGAGCTGATCGAGGCGCATTATCTGTTTCCGGTCGGCGAAGAGCGGATCGATATTCTGGTGCATCCGCAATCGATCATTCACAGCGTGGTGGAATATGATGACGGCTCGGTGCTGGCGCAGATGGGCATGCCCGATATGCGCACGCCGATCGCCTATGCCCTGGCCTGGCCGGAGCGGATGAAAACCCCGGTGGAGCGGCTGGATCTGGCCGAAATCGGACAGCTCACCTTCGAAAGCCCGGATTCCGAGCGCTTTCCGGCGCTGGCGATTGCCCGGGAAGCCTTGAAAACCGGGCGCGGCGCCCCCACTGTCATGAATGCCGCCAATGAGGTTGCGGTGGCGGCGTTTCTGGCGGACCGGATCGGATATCTTGATATTGCCAGATTTGTGGAGCAGACCATCGATCAGGCGGACCGGACCGGCGAATTATGTCGCCCGGGCAGCCTTGAGGATGTATTATCGCTCGATGCCGCCGGGCGGGAGCTGTGCAGCGCGCTGATTTCAGGCAGGCCGGAGTCGCGGCAGCGGCGCGCCCCGGCAGCGCTCTAGACGAGAAGTTTCAAAAGGAAATCACTAATGGAATTGTTTTCCCATTTCAGCGGGTATGGGCTCGCGGCCGTATCATTCCTTTTTGTTCTGACAATTGTCGTGTTTTTCCATGAGCTTGGCCATTTTCAGGTGGCGCGTTGGTGCAATGTTGACATTGATGTCTTCTCCATAGGATTCGGTCCTGAAATCTTCGGCTGGAATGACCGCCGGGGCACAAGATGGAAAGTGAGCTGGATTCCACTCGGCGGCTATGTGAAATTTGCAGGAGATGACAGCGCCGCCAGCACGCCCGACCATAGCCAACTCGAGGCATTGAGCGAAGAACAGCGCCGTTCTATCTTTTATTTCAAACCGTTATGGCAAAGAGCTGCTGTTGTTGCGGCTGGGCCGATCGCCAATTTCATCCTGGCGGTGGTGATTTTCGCGCTGATCTTCTCGGTGGTGGGCCGGGTGGATACATCGGCCCGGGTCGATAGCGTATCGCCGGACAGCGCCGCCGCCGAGGCCGGGTTCCAGCCCGGCGATCTGGTGCTGGAAATCGACGGTGGCGCCATATCGAATTTTGCCGACATGCAGCGCATCGTCAGCGCCAGCGCCGATAAGCGCCTTGAGGTTCTGGTCGACCGCGGCGGTGCCCGGGTCACGCTTCAGGTCACGCCGCGGCTGAAGGAGATCACCGACCGGTTCGGCAATAAGCACAGAATCGGCCTGTTGGGCATTTCACGCAAGATGGGCAAGGAGGAGACCAAGCTGAAAAAGGCCGGCCCGGTGGAGGCGGTATGGCTGGGCGGGCGCGAGGTGTATTTCGTCATATCCAGCACCTTCTCCTATCTGGGCCGGGTGATCACGGGGCGCGAAAAGGCCGATCAGCTCGGTGGGCCGCTGAGAATCGCCCAGATTTCGGGGCAAATGGCGTCGATCAGCTTTGCCGCCGTGGTGAATCTGGCGGCGGTTTTGTCGGTAAGTATCGGATTGATCAACCTGTTTCCGATCCCGATGCTGGATGGCGGGCATTTGCTGTTTTACGCCTTCGAGGCGGTGCGCGGAAAGCCGCTGAGCGAGCAAATACAGGAATATGGCTACAGGCTTGGTCTGGCACTGGTTTTGCTGCTGATGATCTTTGCGACCTGGAATGACCTTGTGAACTTTAACATGTTCTGAAAACAGTAGAAAATGGTTTGCAAGAGCTGAAGAAAAAGGCTAAAAACCATATGTGTTTTCGGGGAATAGCCACATATCGACGTAAGTGCGGGGACTCATGTTCAAGTTTCATCTGAGTATAGGACGTTTGGCCCTGTCAGCCCTGCTGGCACTGCCGGCGATGGGGGTGGCGGCGATACCCGCATCCGCGCCGGCGATGGCGCAGAGCGCGACCATCCGCAGCATCGTGGTCGAGGGCAACCGGCGGATCGAAGACGAATCCGTGCGCTCCTATATGAAGATCGGACCGGGCGACCGCTATGATGCCGGCCTGATTGACGAATCCCTGAAAGAGCTATTCGAAACCGGCCTGTTCGCCGATGTCACCATCTCGCGCCGTGGCCGCACTTTGCTGGTGCGGGTGGTCGAGAATCCGATCATCAACCGGGTGCGCTTTGAGGGCAATCGGCGGCTGAAGGACAAGGAACTGAAAGCGGCGGTGGAGATGCGTCCGCGCACCGTGTTCACCCGCGCCAAGGTGCAGAGCGATGTCAGCCGGCTGATCGAGCTTTATCGCCGCAATGGCCGCTTTACCGCCAAAGTGGTGCCGAAAGTCATCCGGCGCGAGCAGCAGCGGGTCGATCTCGTTTATGAGATCAATGAGGGGCCGGAAACCAATGTGGTGAATATCACCTTTCTGGGGAATTCGGCTTTCAGCGATGCGCGCCTGCGCTCTGTGGTCTCCACATCCGAATATTCCTGGTGGAACTTCCTGTCCACATCGGACCGTTATGATCCCGACCGGCTGAATTTTGACCGTGAATTGCTGCGCCGCTTCTATCTGAAAAAAGGCTATGCGGATTTCCGGGTGGTTTCGGCCACCGCCGAGCTCGATCGCGACCAGAAAGATTTTCTGATCACCTTCACGGTCGAAGAGGGCGAGAAATATCAATTCGGCGATATCGAGATCGATTCCGGCATTGCCGAGCTTGATCCGGAGATTCTGCGCAATGAGGTGCGGACCCGTCAGGGGCGGACCTATGACGCTTCGGATGTGGACAAGACGGTCGAGAACATCACTCTGGAAGCCGGCAAGAAGGGCTTTGCCTTTGCCCAGGTGCGTCCGCGCCCGGACCGGGACGCGGAGAACAAGGTCATCGGCATGACCTATGTGATCGAGGAAGGTCCGCGGGTCTATGTGGAGCGGATCAATATCACCGGCAATGTGCGCACGCTCGACCGGGTGATCCGCCGCGAATTCCGCCTGGTGGAAGGCGATGCCTATAACAAGACCCTGATCAACAAGGCCCGGAAGAATCTGCTCGGGCTCGATTTCTTCAAGCGGGTCGATATCACCACCGATGCCGGGTCGGCGCCCGACAAGGTGATTCTGAATGTGCATGTGGAAGAAAAATCCACCGGCCAGATTTCCCTTGGTGTGGGCTATTCCACCGTGGAGGCGGTGGTCGGCGATGTGAGCCTGACCGAGCGCAATCTGCTGGGCCGTGGCCAGTATCTGCGCCTCTCGACCTCGATCAGCACCAAGCGGCAGCAATTGGATTTGAGATTCACCGAGCCTTATTTCCTGGGCCGGAAGATCGCCTTCGGTGTTGATATTTTTGGTACCGAAACCGACCTGACCAGCAGCTCCGGCTTCAAGAGCCGCCAGGTTGGTGCCGGTCTGCGCTTCGGGTTCCCGCTGGGCGAAGATCTCTATCTGAATACGCGTTATTCGCTGACCGAGGAGAAAATCTCTGGAACCAGCCAGCCGCTGATCAACCCGAACGGCAGAAATATGATGTCGAGCGCGGGCTATACCCTGAGCTATGACACATTGGATAATCCGGCCAAGCCGACCACCGGCATCAAGCTCGAGTTCAGCCAGGATGTTGCCGGCCTCGGCGGAGATATCGCGTTTATCCGCGCCAATGCCCGGGCGATCGCCTATCGGAGCCTGTTTGAGGATATTGTCGGCAGCGTGCGGTTGTCGGGCGGCCATATGATCGGCTGGCGCGGCAAGAATGTGCGGATTTCGGACAGCTTCTTCAAGGGCGGCGATGCCATTCGCGGCTTCGATCAGTCCGGCATCGGCCCGCGGGTGATCGGCAGCGGCGAAGCGCTGGGCGGCAAGACCTACGCCATTGCCAATGCTGAGGTTGAGTTCCCGCTCGGACTGCCGAAAAAATTCGGCATGCGCGGCGCGGTGTTTGCCGATGCGGGCACATTGTTCAATGCCTCGAAAAACGCCAATGCGGTGGCGCATAATGACGACAGGAAGATCAGAACTTCGGTCGGCGCCAGCCTGCTGTGGACATCGCCGATCGGCCCGCTGCGCTTCGATTTCGCCAAGGCACTGAGCAAGGCGAGTTACGACAAGACGCGGTTCTTCAACTTCACCGCCGGCGTGCGCTTCTGATCTCATCGGCGCCCGGCGCGCTTTATCCAGCACCGACGGGGGCAGCGTTCCGCTTGCCCCCGTTCGCTTGTTTCCACCCTCGTTTCCCTGATTTTGTCGCCCCCATGAAAACCAAGCAGAATCGGCGGTTCTGCGTGCATTACGCTCCGAAGCGGTTGATCCGCCGCAGCGCTTGTGCCATAGGACATGATTAATGCTCCGACGGTCAGGCGGCTGTCCGCGGCGGGGGTCGGTGTTAGGCTTATTTTTTGCCAGATAGGGATATGTCATGTCTGAACTTGGAACGGCTGATATCAAACAGATCATGGAGCTGCTCCCGCACCGCTATCCGTTTCTGCTGGTGGACAAGATCATAGATATCGATGGGGATATTTCCGGGACCGGGATCAAGAATGTCACCATTAACGAGCCGTTTTTTCAGGGGCATTTCCCTGGCAATCCGGTGATGCCCGGGGTGTTGATCATCGAGGCCATGGCGCAGACCGCCGGGGTGATCTGCATTCTGAACGGCGGCGAGGCGGCTGAGGCCAGCCTGGTCTATTTCATGTCGATCGACAAGGCGCGGTTCAGGAAGCCGGTGGTGCCGGGCGATGTGCTGCATATTCACGTGCGGCAGGTGCGCAAGCGCGGGCCGGTGTGGAAGTTTCAGGGCGAGGCCAAGGTGGACGGACAATTGGTATCGGAAGCCGAAATCACCGCGATGATCGTCGAGAGCAATAAGG
>PKTQ01000332.1 GCA_002869085.1 Hyphomicrobiales bacterium
CCGGAAGGCTCGGTGCCCGGCGGCGGCTTCACCGTCACCCCGTCCATGATGTCGCTGGTCGGCTGCTCCGGCGAGGAATTCGCCGAGATTCTGCGCACCCTGGGCTATCGCAGCCAGAAAAAGCCCGCACCCGCGCCGGCCGTACCGCCAGCTGCAGCGCCTGAAGCGGCGGCAGAAGCGGCAAGCCCCGGCGCCGATGCCGGTGAGCCGACCGCCAATGCCGGTGAGCCAGCCGCCGAAGCAGCGGCCTCTGAGGCGGCTGAACCATGCGCCGCCCCGGAACCCGGCGATGCGCCGGCAACCGGCGCAATGGCTACTGAGGCCGTTACTGAGGCCGTTACTGAGGCTGTTGCTGAGACAGCAACTGAGGACGCGCCCGCCGCCAGCAGCGAAGCCGAAGCCCCGGCCGAGCCCCAGTTCATCGAAATCTGGCGCCCCGCGCCCGCCCGGCGCGGCGGCGCCCCCGGCGGCAAGAAACCGCCCTTCCGCAAGGGCCGCAAACCGGATCGCAAGTCCGAGGCCCGGCACAAACAGTCCGGCCCCAAAGCCGACAAGCCCAAATCAAAGCCCAAACCTATCGACCCCGATTCCCCCTTCGCCGCCCTGCAGGCCCTGAAAAAGAAAATGGAGAACCAGGGCTGAGCCGATGAGCGAGGAGGCCCAGCGCATCGATAAATGGCTTTGGAGCGCCCGCTTCATCAAGAGCCGCTCGCGCGCCAGCCAATTGGTCAATTCCGGCAAGGTGCGCCGCAACTCCGAGCGCATCTCCAAACCCGGCGCCAAGGTAAAACCGGGCGATGTGCTGACCTTTGCCGTTCACGATGCGGTGCGGGTGATCCGGATTATCGAACTGGCGGCCCGGCGCGGCCCCTATAGCGAGGCGATCACCCTTTATGAAGATCTGGCCCCGCCGGAGCCACGGGACGGCAAGGCCGAGCGGCGGGAGCCCGCCGGCTTCGAGCAGCGCCCGCGCGGGGCCGGCCGGCCCACGAAAAAGGACCGCCGCGTGACCCAGTCACTGAAATCGGGCGGTGAAGGATGATAGGGGCTGACAAATTCATATCCGGCTGCGCCATCAGACGGTTGCACGATTTGGCGACTGTGCTATAGGACAGAGAGCCGCCGGTTTCACGGCGGTCCGGAGTTTCAGACAGGGGTTTTCCCGGACTAACGAAATATCCCGATTCACTCGGAAACGCATCAGGACAGGAGCGTTATATGACTTATATCGTCGTCGAAAACTGCATTAAGTGCAAATATACCGACTGTGTCGATGTCTGCCCGGTGGACTGCTTTTATGAAGGTGAGAACTTCCTGGTGATTCACCCCGATGAATGCATCGACTGCGGCGTGTGCGAGCCGGAATGCCCGGCGGAAGCCATTTTGCCGGACACCGAGCCCGGCCTGGAGAAATGGCTGGAGATCAATACCAAATTCGCCGAGATCTGGCCGAACATCACCGCCAAGAAAGACCCGATGGAGGGCGCCGAGGAACATGACGGCGAATCCGGCAAATTTGAGAAATATTTCTCCGAGGAACCCGGCGAGGGCGATTGAGCCGCCCGCTCCGCATCATTAAAGCTATCACATGATTCTCTTGGCAATTAGGCGCATAGGGTGCGTTTAATTGCCCGGGGCGCTTTTTTTTCTGCCATTTTTGTGTTATTCTATCTGCACAATTAAGGATTGAGTTCATTCACCATTGCCTGCCAGATACCGCTTCCTCCCGAAGCGGATTTTTTTCGGTCTGATCGTATTTCCCGGTCTCGAATGTATCGCGGGTTCTTTTTGGGTCGATCTCGTCCATAAGACATAAAACCGTGCCGGCGGGCCAGAGCCCAGACCGGCAGCTTAACCGGAGGTCCGACCCCCAGGGCAACCGGCTGATGAGAATTTGAGTGAGGAGTGCAAATGGCTGCAACGCGCAAGACACGGCAGGGTTTCAGGACCAATGAATATGTTGTCTATCCGGCCCACGGCGTCGGACGGATCAAGGATATCGAGGAAGAGGAGATTGCCGGCGCGAAGCTGGAGCTGTTCGTGATCGATTTCGAACAGGAAAAAATGGTTCTGCGTGTCCCCACCGCCAAGGCCGCTTCGGTAGGCATGCGCAAGCTCGCCGATGGCGACGGCATGGACAAGGCCCTGAAGACCCTGCGCGGGCGCGCACGGATCAAGCGCACCATGTGGAGCCGCCGCGCCCAGGAATATGAAGCCAAGATCAATTCCGGCGATATTCTTCTGGTGTCGGAAGTGGTGCGCGACCTTTACCGCTCCGATCAGCAGCCGGAACAGTCCTATAGCGAGCGCCAATTGTTCGAGGCGGCGCTCGACCGCATGGGCCGCGAAGTGGCGGCGGTGCGCAAGGTCACCCATACCGAAGCCATCGACCTCATTCAGGCCGAGCTGAAAAAAGGCATTGGCCGCGGCGACAAGAAAGCCGCCGAAGCTGAGGACGACAAGGACAGCGACGCCGCCGACAAGGCCGCCTAGGGCGTTTCACCTTTAGAGGAAATGTTCTAATCGAGGCGCTCGATCTGTTCCGGGTGGTCGGCTTCGATCATCGGACCGTTCCACAGGCCCAGCCAGCCGCGCACCCGGATGCGGCGGCCCTTGAGCCCGGACAGGGTATAGCCGGCCTTCTGGAACCATTTCCAGTGCCTGGCCGGGATCACGATGGTGAAATCCCGCTGCCAGTCCCGGTCGAAATTGACGAATACCCATTTATGGCGCCGGCTGGCCGACTCGATGCGTCCCTCGACGATCTGATAGCTGCCGGACAGCCGCACCATCTGCCCCGGCTTTTGCGCGGTCAGGATCTGGTAGCTATCGAGCGCCCAGATGCCGCGCCCGGCCTTGCGGGCGGCCCGCTCCGCCGCCAGCAGCTCGGCGATGCAGAGCCGGTTGTCGGCAAAACTGTAAACCCGGGCCAGCCCGGCATGCAGCATCTCCCATTGCAACCAATGCCCGGGCTCACCTGAAGGCCCGGCCAGGGTCACATGGGCCAGCGCCCGGCCATGCCGGTCGCGGCGCCGTTCGCCATAACGAAGATCGACCCTTTTGCCGGCCGCCAATTGTTCCAGAAAAACGCGCGCCTCGGGCGCCATCGGCTCGGTCTTGAACCCCGCCCGCCCCAGGGGCAGTTTCGGCGCCTGAATGCCCACCAGCCGCACCTGCAGCCCGCTTTCCAGCACCAGCGTATCCCCATCCACAATCTCCGACACCAAACCGGACACACCGGCGGCCGGCGGGCAAGTCTGCTGTGCTGAGGCCATGGGCGCCATGAGGAGAAGACCGGCCGCCATAAAAGCGGCCCCAAACTGAGACATGGGAACTTACATATGGATCGCGCGCTTGCCCACAGCGAGCGCCGCCTCCTTCACCGCTTCTGAAAGGGTCGGATGGGCGTGACAGGAGCGGGCGATGTCCTCGGCGGACGCGCCGAACTCCATCGCCACCGCCGCCTCGGCGATCAGCTCTCCGGCAAAGGGGCCGATAATATGCACCCCCAGCACCCGGTCGCTGTCCTTGTCGGCCAGAATCTTCACCATTCCGTCGGTGGTGTTCATGGCCCGTGCGCGCCCATTGGCGCTGAAGGAAAACGATCCGGTGACATAATCCGTGCCCTCGGCCTTCAGCGCTTCTTCGGTCTTGCCGACGCTGGCCACTTCCGGGCTCGTATACACCACCCCCGGGATCACCTCGTAATTGACATGGCCCGCCTGTCCGGCCAGGATTTCCGCCAGCGCCACCCCTTCATCCTCGGCCTTATGGGCCAGCATCGGCCCGGCGATCACATCGCCGATCGCATAGATGCCCTCGACCGAGGTTTTGAAATGGGCGTCGGTTTCGATCTGGCCGCGCGTGTTCATCGCCACACCGAGCGCCTCCAGCCCGAGACCACCGGTGAACGGCCGCCGGCCGATGGCGATCAGCGCCACATCCGCCTCGATCAGCTTTTCCTCGCCGCCCGCCGCCGGAGAGACGGACAATTGCAATTGCTTTTTCTGCGAATGAATCGCGTCCACCTTCGATTTGAGGTGAAACTTCATGCCCTGTTTTTTTAAGATTCGGGTGAACTGCTTCACCACCGCCCCGTCCATGCCGGGCAGGATATGATCGAGATATTCGATCACCGTGACCTCCGCCCCGAGCCGCCGCCACACCGAGCCGAGCTCAAGCCCGATCACCCCGGCCCCCACAACGCAGAGCCGCTTCGGCACCTCTTTGAGCGCCAGCGCGCCGGTGGAGCTGACAATGCGCTTCTCATCGATCTCGATGCCGGGCAGGGCCGCTGATTCCGAGCCCGTCGCCACCACCACATGCGGCGCGGTCAGCCTTTCGTCATCGCCGCCATCGACCGCCACATCCACCTGCCCCGCCGCCGAAATTTTCGCGGCGCCGTGAAAACCGGTAATGTTGTTCTTCTTGAACAGATAATCGATGCCGGCGGTATTGGCGCTCACCACCTTGTCCTTATAGGCCATCATCGCCTTCAGATCGAGAATCGGCGCCCCGGTGGCGAAACCCAGCCCCTCGAAACCATGCGCCGCCTCCTCGAAGCGCTCCGAGGCGTGCAGCAGCGCCTTGGAGGGAATGCAGCCCACATTGAGGCAGGTGCCGCCGAAGCTGCCGCGCTTGTCGACAATCGCCACCTTCATGCCCAATTGCGCCGCTCGGATGGCGCAGACATAGCCGCCCGGCCCCGCGCCGATAATGATCAGATCGAATTGTTGCGCCATAACGCCCCCTATAAGTCCAGCACCAGCCTTTGCGGATCCTCGATGCATTCCTTCACCCGCACCAGGAAGGTCACCGCCTCCTTGCCATCGACGATGCGATGGTCATAGGACAAAGCCAGATACATCATCGGCCGGATCACCAGCTCACCGTTCACCGCCATCGGCCGCTCCTGAATTTTGTGCATGCCCAGAATGCCCGATTGCGGCGCATTGAGGATCGGCGTCGACATCAGCGAGCCGTAAATGCCGCCATTGGTGATGGTGAAAGTGCCGCCCAGCATTTCGTCGATGCCGAGCGTGCCCTCCCGCGCCCGCCCGCCGAGATCGGCGATGGTCTTCTCGATGCCGGCGAAATCCAGCCGGTCCGCGTCCCGCACCACCGGCACCACCAGCCCGCGTTCGGTGCCGACCGCCACGCCGATATTGTAATAGTTTTTATAGACGATATCCTCGCCGTCGATTTCCGCATTCACCGCCGGAATGTCCTGCAGCGCCGCCACGCAGGCCTTGGTGAAGAAGCTCATAAAGCCGAGCTTGATGCCATGCTTTTTCGCAAAATCATCCTTATAGCGGCTGCGCATCTCCATCACCGCGCTCATATCCACCTCGTTGAAGGTGGTCAGCATGGCCGCATTCTCCTGCGCCTCTTTCAGGCGCGTGGCGATGGTTCGCCGCAGCCGGGTCATCCGCACCCGCTCCTCGCGCGCATCGGGCATCGGCTGCGCCGCGCTGGGCGCGGGCTGGGCCGCCGGCAGGGCCTGGCTGTCGATTGCCGCCAGCACATCCGCCTTGACGATGCGCCCGCCCTTGCCGGAACCGGCAATGCGCGAGGGGTCAAGATCATGCTCGGCAACGAGCTTGCGCACCGCCGGCGACAGGCCGGGGCCGGGCGGCGGCGCAGTTGGGGCGGCCGGCGCCGGTTCGGGCGCGGCGTCCACCTTGGCCGGAGCGGGCGCGGCCTCCGCCTTGGCCGGGGCGGCTCCGGGCGCCGCGGCGGCGCCTTCCTCCAACACCCCTAAGAGCGCGCCGACCTCGACGCTCTCCCCTTCCGGGGCCGCGATCGATACCATCACCCCGGCCGCCGGGGACGGCACCTCCAGGGTCACCTTGTCGGTTTCCAGTTCCACCAGGGCTTCGTCCTGAGCCACCGCCTCGCCGACCGCCTTGAACCATTTGGCCACCGTCGCCTCTGTCACCGATTCGCCCAGCGCGGGCACTTTGATATCCATTCTCTGTCCGCCTTTTCCTCAGTCCCGATCGAGAGTCAATGCGCTGTCCACCAACTCGTTCTGCTGTTTGATATGTTTCGACAATTGTCCGGTCGCCGTCGCCGCCGCCGCCGCCCGGCCGGCATAGAGCGGCGAGACCTGCTTCGAGCCGAGCCGCGCCAGCACCCATTCCAGCCGCTCGCGGATGAAGAACCAGGCGCCCATATTCTGCGGCTCTTCCTGGCACCACATCAGTTCGGCTTTGGGGAAGCGGCCGAGTTCCTTCATCACCGCCCGCACCGGGAACGGATAAAGCTGCTCCACCCGCATCAGATAGACATTGTCGATGCCCCGGGCCTCGCGCTCGGCAAAAAGGTCGTAATAGACCTTGCCGGTGCACAGCACCACCCGCCTGATCTTATCGTCGGCCTGCAGCGGCACGTCCGGCTTTTCCGCCACCTGCAGCCCGTCCCACAAAATGCGGTGGAAGTTCTGCCCGGCGGCGAAATCCTCCAGCTTTGAGACCGCCATCTTGTGCCTGAGCAGGCTTTTCGGGGTCATCACGATCAGCGGCTTGCGGTAACCCCGGTGCAATTGCCGCCGCAGCAGGTGGAAGAAATTGGCCGGCGTGGTGCAATTGGCCACCTGCATGTTGTTTTCGGCGCACATCTGCAGATAGCGCTCCGGGCGCGCCGAGCTGTGCTCGGGCCCCTGGCCCTCATAGCCATGGGGCAGCAGCATCACCAGCCCGCTCATCCGGTGCCATTTCTGTTCGCCGCCGGAGATGAACTGGTCCACCACCACTTGCGCCCCATTGGCGAAATCGCCGAACTGGGCCTCCCAAATGGCCAGCGCATTGGGCTCGGCCAGGCTGTAGCCATATTCAAATCCCAGCACCGCCTCTTCCGACAGCATGGAATTGACCACCTCGAAATCGCCCTGCCCTTCGCGGACATGAAGGAGCGGCGTATAACGGCGCTCATCGATCTGGTCGGTCAGCACGCTGTGGCGCTGGGAGAAGGTGCCGCGCTCCGAATCCTGCCCGACCAGCCGCACCTTGAAGCCCTCATTGACCAGGCTGCCATAGGCCAGCATTTCGCCGGTGGCCCAGTCCAGCCCCTCTCCGGTAAGGATCGCGGTCTTGCGCGCCTTCATGATTCTCTGAATGGTGCGATGGGCGTTGAAATCTTCCGGGATATCGGTCAGCCGGTCGCCCAGATTCCGCAGCATATCGAGATCGACCCCGGTCTCGCCCCAGCTTTCATGATCCCCCTCCAGCGTCAGGCCCTGCCATTTGCCATCGAGCGCGTCCGCCTTGGTCGGCCGGTAGCTGTTGGCCGCCTCCATCTGGCGGTCGAGATGGTTGCGGAACGCGGTCTTCATGTCCTCGAGCTCGCCGGCCGAGATCACCCCGTCGCGGGCCAGCCTCTGGCCGTAAATATCGACCACGGTCGGATGCTCATTGATCTTCTGATACATCAGCGGCTGGGTGAAAGCCGGATCATCGCCCTCATTATGGCCGAAGCGCCGGTAGCAGAACATGTCGATGACGATCGGCTTGCGGAATTTCTGCCGATACTCCGCCGCCACCTTGGCGCAGTGCACCACCGCTTCCGGGTCATCGCCGTTCACATGCAGGATCGGCGTCTGCGCCCCCTTGGCAATGTCGCTCGGATAGGGCGACGAACGCGAGAAGCGCGGGCTGGTGGTGAAGCCGATCTGGTTGTTGACGATGAAATGGATTGCGCCGCCGGTGCGGTGCCCCTGCAGCCCGGTCAGGGCAAAGCATTCGGGCACCACGCCCTGCCCGGCAAAGGCCGCATCCCCATGCAGCAGCACCGGCATCACCTCGCGGTGCTTCCTGTCGCCGCGCTGTTCCTGCTTGGCGCGCACCTTGCCCAGCACCACCGGATCGACGATTTCCAGATGCGAAGGATTCGCGGTCAGGGACAGATGCACCGTATTGCCGTCAAACACCCGGTCCGCCGAAGCGCCGAGATGATATTTGACATCCCCCGACAGATTCGAGTCTTCCGGATTGGCCGAGCCGCCCAGAAATTCGTTGAAGATCGCCACGAACGGCTTGTCCATCACATTGCCGAGCACATTCAGCCGGCCGCGATGCGGCATGCCGATCACCATCTCCTTCAAGCCCAGATGCCCGCCGCGCTTGATGATCTGTTCCAGCGCCGGCACCATCGCCTCGCCGCCATCGAGCCCGAAGCGCTTGGTGCCGCGATATTTCAGGCCCAGATATTTCTCGAAGCCCTCCGCCTCCACCAGCTTGGCCAGGATCGCCCGCTTGCCCCGGTCGGTGAAGCGGATCTCCTTGTCCGGCCCCTCCATCCGCCGCTGGATCCAGGATTTCTCCTCCGGATGCGAGATATGCATGAACTCGACACCGATCTTGGCGCAATAGGTCCGGTGCAGAATCTCGTAGATTTCGGCCATGGTGGCGAATTCCAGCCCCAGCACATGGTCGAGAAAGATCGGCCGGTCCCATTGATCCGGCAGGAAGCCATAGGTTTCCGGCTGCAGTTCCGGATGCGGCAATTTGCGGTCGAGCTGCAGCGGATCGAGATCGGCCTCCAGATGGCCGCGCACCCGGAAGATGCGGATCAGCATCAGCGCCCGCACCGAATCCAGCGTCGCCGCCCGCATCTGCTCCTGGGTAAGCTCCACCCCCCGGACCTGCGCCGCGCCGGAGATCTTGTTGCCGAGCTGGGTTTCAACCTCGCGCCAGTCCCCGTCAAGGGCGCTGATCAGCTCGCCATTGGCCACTGGCGGCCAGTCGCGCCGCTTCCAGGATGGCCCGTGCGCCTCATGGGTCACTTCGGGCTGGTTGTCCTTCAGTTCCTGGAAGAAACTCCGCCATCCGGACGGCACATCGCCCGGATTGCTCTGATAGCGGTCATACATATCCTCGATATAGGCGGCATTGCCGCCATAGAGGAAGGACGTGCGCGCGAGCACGTCGTTCTTGCTTTGCCTGGTCATCTCTTTTCGGCGCTCATTGGCGCCCCTTGTTTGACGCCGTTTCCGGCGCCTTGTGCCTTATCCCGTGACCCAAACAGTCTTTCCAGACCCGTGCTGATGATTATGCGACAATCTCCATCAATGTTGTCCCTATTGAGGCCGGGCTGTCCGCCACCGCGATGCCGGCGCTTTTCATCGCCTCGATCTTGTCTTCCGCGCCGCCTTTGCCGCCGGAAATGATGGCGCCCGCATGACCCATGCGCCGCCCCGGCGGCGCTGTGAGGCCGGCGATGAAGCCGACCACCGGTTTTTTCACCTTGGAACGGCGCAGGAAATCCGCCGCCTCTTCCTCCGCGGTGCCGCCGATCTCGCCGATCATCACAATCGATTCGGTCTCGTCATCGCCGAGGAACATATCGAGGCAATCGATGAAATTGGTGCCGTTCACCGGGTCGCCGCCAATGCCGATGCAGGAGGACTGGCCCAGCCCCACCGCCGTGGTCTGCGCCACCGCCTCATAGGTCAGGGTGCCGGAGCGCGACACGATGCCCACATTGCCCGCCTTGTGAATATGCCCCGGCATGATGCCGATCTTGCACTGGTCCGGGGTAATGACGCCGGGGCAATTGGGCCCCACCAGCCGGGTATTCGAACCGCTCAGCGCCCGCTTCACCTTCACCATGTCCAGCACCGGAATGCCCTC
>PKTQ01000053.1 GCA_002869085.1 Hyphomicrobiales bacterium
GGAAGATCGGCAAATCATAGGCAAGGATATTCAAAAAGTCGAATTCGGTTGGCCTATCGGAATGCCCTATAGCCGTAATCTTGAAAAGGGGCTGTGGGAAGTACGCAGCAACATATCAAGCGGGCGCATTGCGCGGGTTCTGTTCTGCATAGAGGGGAGCCAGATGATCCTGCTGCATGGCTTCATCAAAAAGACCCAGACCACGCCGGACAAGGAAAAAGCGATAGCTCGCAAACGCATGAAAGGAAGCAAACAAAATGATTGATAAGAAAAATATCGGCTCTTCCTTCGATGATTTCTTGAAGGAAGACGGACTGCTCGAGGCCACGGAAGAGCAGGCCATAAAAGAAATTCTGGCCGACCAGATCGCCAAAGCCATGCGGGACCAGAGCTTGAGCAAAACCGCGATGGCCAAGCGCATGAATACCAGTCGCCAGGCGCTTGACCGCCTGCTTGACCCCAAAAACACGGGCGTAACCCTGCAAACCATGCAGCGGGCGGCGAAGGCGGTCGGGCGGCGGCTCTCACTTGAATTGAGGTAAGGGGCAAGATCAAGTTTTATGTCCGGCTTAAGCCATCAGGATTCTGAAACAGAATGATATATTCTGATTTTATGGCAGGTTCGTCGACGAAGCTAATATTTTTAATTTCCCAGTATTTTACTTCGTCCTTCACTCTCCAATGACATGAAAACATTCACTTTTGACACAAACTGTATCATCGACATCGCCGATCAGCGTCCACCAGCGGCCTTTGTGAATGCAATCATCGAAGCCCACCGAGATGGCCGCGCGAAAGCCGCTTTTGTAGCTGTCAGTGCTTCTGAAAGGCAGCGTTCTGATTATTATCTTCCAACCTTCGAAATATTTCAGGAACGATTGCGTAAACTTGAAATAGATGACATCCCATATATTTGTGGATTAGGCTATTATGAGATAAGCTATTGGGATCATGCGATTTTCTCTAGTGAGGTGGCAATCCTTCGAGAGCGAGAAATACACGATATTCTATTCCCAAATATCGGGTTCGTTTTAGCGGATTTTGCAAGAGCGAAAGGGATTGATGGGCTTCGATGGGATTCAAAACACGCTAGAAAATGGCGAAATGCATGGTGCGATAGGCAAATGATTTGGGCGCATGATAATGCAGCACGAGATATATTCGTTACAAGCGATCGAAATTTTCAAAAACTGAATGGAAAACCTAACTTTAGCAACATTAAAGTATGCACCCCAGAGGAAGCATCCATATTGTTGTTATAAGAATAACAGTTGGAGGACTGGTAGTGAAAAAGCTTCTTTCTGGCATTATTTTTACATATTTAGGAATTGGAGCAATTCTAGGAATAGTTCTAGAGTTTTCATACTTAACAATGGGTATGGTGCTTTATTTTAATGGTTGTGACTTTTTTGGATCATCTATAGCTGGGCTATTTGGTGGTTTGATTGCGATTCCATCTGCAATATTACGGATGTTTATTTGGCCGTATGGGTTGTACATAACATATGTAAACGACTTGAGTTACGGGCAATGGTTAATGCCCGGCTGGTATGCGGCTTGTGGGACATAAGTCACGTGTTTGTAACACTATCGTAAATAGTGTTTTTGACTTGGTCTAATTGCCGGAAGGTAACTCCGTTTTTGCGGGGCTATTCGCTTTCAGAAGGCGGCGTGCGATGTAGTTCTCGCAAGGGAAACATTTCACGAGGGCAAGGGCGCATAACCCGCCCCCGCTTGCCGGTTTACGCCGCCTCGGCGCCGGCGGTGCGGGCCGCTTCCCAGCCGATCAGCGCGCGCTTGCGGGTGACGCCCCAGTGATAGCCGCCAAAGGCCCCGTCCTTGCGCAGCACCCGGTGGCAGGGCACCGCGAAGGAGATCGGGTTGCGGCCCACCGCGCTGCCCACCGCCCGCGCCGCCCCCGGCTTGCCCAGTTTCAGGGCGATATCCGCATAGGTCACCGCCGAGCCCATCGGGATGTTCAGCAGGATGCTCCACACCGAAATATCGAACGCCCCGCCGATCAGGATCAGCTTCAGCGGCGTTTCGGCGCTCCAGCGCGAGGGGTCGAACAGGCGCGCCACGTAATCGGCGGTGCGCGCGGGCTGTTCCGCATAATCCGCTTTTGGCCAGCGCTGCATCATGTCGGCGAGGGTTCGGGCC
>PKTQ01000278.1 GCA_002869085.1 Hyphomicrobiales bacterium
CTTGCCAAGGCCCTGCATGAAGGCCGCGACAGCTTTGATCATGCCTATCTGCCGGGTCTGAATTGGTCGCTCCGCCTGCATGATCTGCGTCCCTATGAGACTTTGCGCAGCCGGCTTGATCGCGCCTCGCAGCACCAAATGGCGAATATCAGGCGCTATCGCGAGAACATTCGAAAGCCGAAGTCGCAATGGGCAAAGAAGTTCATGGCCGTGACGATCAGGATTGATAATCAATCAGGCCATGATCTGAAAAACCTGTTTCTGGTTCTTGAAGCCCGGCTTGAGGAGAATGACTGCCTGAGCGAAAGCGCCGGTACAGTGACCGGAATGGCCTATACCGAGCTGATCGATCCGTCCAGACCGGCGGGCGGTCTGGCTCCGAAAGGAAAGGACATATTTGAAAAGCTGTATAAGCCGGTTGACGATGCGGATATCAGCGCAATGCGGAGCCACTTGCCGTCATGGTATCGCAGCGCGACGTCGCCGGGCATCGATCTGCAATCGGGTCAAAGCCGATCGCTTACGGTCATTCTGGGCGCTTCCAATCTCAACAAGCTGAAATACAGCCGTTTGGTGGGAAAACTGTATCAGGGCAGGCAACGCGAACAATTGCTCGGCATGTTCATGCGCCGTCCGCTGGTCTCGCCGAAAGCGCCGCCGGACTGGAAACTGAAGACATATGCCTGCCGCAAGCAACCCGCCGCCGCCATAGCTTTCGATCACATTTGCAGTCTCGGCGAACCCTCTTGGGGGCTTGAACTTCCACAGCCGAAACTCGCCATGATGCAATCCGCCTGTGCCCGCAAGGGGCATGGCAGCGTTGACAAGTCAAAAGAACATCTGCGGATGAGCTGCCGCGATGGTCAAATCCAGTCATGGCATGTCCGCAGACTGCCCATTCGGGTCTTCAACCGCCAATACATTCTGCGCAGGCAGGCTTGCAGCGCCGTCGCGGACCAGATTTCATGGAAGATAGATGTCGGGAAGGCCAGATCCACCACGCAAACCATGTTCCGCATTCACATCACCAACAAATCCGGGCGCAATCTGCCGGGCTTTCGGTTGAATGTGACCTGTTTGCAGAACTTTCAGGCGCTTCATGCAGTGGATAAGCGGATATTCGAATATTTTCTGACGCCTCCCGAACAAAAGCATCTGCCGCAATGGGCGGACCGGCACCGGCTGCCGAAGATGTTCAGGAACTTCTGTAAATTGCGCAAGCTCGATGAGACCTGCGATAAATCTCCCTGGAAATCAGGGCTGGGGCCGGGGGAAACCAAGACCTATCGGGTGGTTTATAATGGCTGCGGCGGCATCTATGGCGAAATGAGTGTCAAATCGGCCCCGGTCATGGGCGCGGCGGTGTTTGCCAATCCGGGTGAAAGCGGTGCTGAGCCGGCGAAGATCAATAATCAACTGGCGGGCGGCAAACCGGCCGAGCCGGACAGTGAAGGCGTGATCGGCTCTTTTGTGCGTCTGCGCGCTGACCAGTCCGCGCCAAAATCCTGGGTGAGACAGCCTGCCCGCCAGGGCCGGTGATCTTCGGCTTGAAAGGGCCCCTGAGCGCCTTAAGCCGGCTAATCCATATAGATATTGATATATTTCAGGCTGATCACCCTCAGGCACGAGGCCAGGTTCTTGTCATTGGCGATCAGGCACTGGTCATGGATGCTTTCGATCAGCACCGGCAGACTCACCCCCCGGTTTTCCGCCATCCATTCCAGCACGTTCCAGAACGCCCGCTCCAGCCGGATGGTGGTGCTGTGGCCATGGATGCGAAACCCGCGCTTTTCGGGGATAAACTCATTGATCTGGTCGGTCGTGCAGGCCTGGAACATGTGCTCCAGCGCATCGTCCACCTCAAGATAAATCGACATCAAGCTTCCTTGCCATGCATCCCGCCTCGCCCCGCCTTGCCTCGTCGCCGGCAGGCAAAGGCTGTTTGATATCAATGTAGAGCATCTTCCCGTCAAAATAAAATCATTCTGACCGGGCTTTTGTTCCAGGGCCGCACATGAGATCGACGGGCGCATCGCCATGGGGGGGCGGCAGCGCTGCGCCGGATGGAGGCGCCCGGGCGATTTTGTCCCCTGTTGGCAATAAATACCACCCCTGGTTCCGGCGCCCATTCTATAGTCTTGCCAACAGGCTTGAGACCAATGAAAGGGGCACCGTTCACGGCTATGGAATTTTTCAGGAAAACCCTCGATCCGGTGATCGCCCTGGCGGCGATCGCCTTTCTCGACATCTTTCTGTTCCTGCTGGTGGGGGCATGGACGGTCGGCGGCGGCGAGACCATGATGACCGGGCTGTTCGCCGAGCTGGTGATGGGCAAGGAGGCGGTGGCCCGCATTCCGTTCTGGTCGCTGGTGTTCAAACCCGACATTGCCTATTGGAAAATCTATATCTCCCTCGGCATGCTGTTCGGCGCCTTTGTCGGCGCGGTGCTGAGCAAGGAGTTTTATCTGCGCCTGCCGCGCCGCCTGTCGGAATGGGTGCTGATCACCATTGGCGGCCTGCTGATGGGCATCGGCATCCGCCTCGCCTTTGTGTGCAATGTCTCGACATTTTTCGGTCTGACCCCGGAGATGAATCTGGGCGGCTATCTGTCGATCAGCGGCATCATCGCCGGGGCCTGGGTCGGCTCGATGATTTACAAAAAGATATTGGAGGGCTGAATCATGGACAGCGCAATCGGGGAATGCCTGGCGGCTTTCGTGTTCGGCTCGGTGGTCGGCCTGCTGGTGCAGCGCTCCCGCTTCTGCAACACGGCGGCCCTGCGTGACGCCATTTTGTTCAAGACCTATCGTAACACCAAGGCTCTGCTGGTGGCGATGATGATCCTGACCCTCGGCTTCACCACCTTCCTGACCTTTGGCGAGGGCAATCCGATGCATTTCGATGTCGGCCTCAATCAGATCATGGGGCTGTTCCTGTTCGGCATCGGCATGGTGCTGGCCGGGGCCTGCACCGTCTCCACCTGGGTCAAGACAGGCGAGGGCAATGTCGGCGCCCTGTGGGCGCTGTTGTTCACCTTTATCGGCATGTTTCTGTTCTCGCTGCTGTGGTCGGTCAATTACTGGCCGCCGGCCTCGCTCAGCATGACCGGCGAGCCCAATCTGTCTGCCCTGCAGCTCGGCTATTCCAACGCCGCCACCCTGCAGGAGAAATTCGGCATCCCGGCGGTGGTGTTCGGCGCGGTGCAAACGCTGGTGCTGTTCGCCATTTACCGGGCGATCCGCCGCAAGGAGACGATCCAGCATCAGCACCACGAAGAGGCGGCAGCCCGCCGCGAGGCGGCCAAGGCCGCCAAAGCGGCCAAGCCGGCCAATACCGACGCCCGCACAGAGCAGGCGTGAGATGATCCTTAGACACAACAAAACGGAGGTCTGAACCATGGGACTGTTCGGAATGGGAAAAAGCAAGGCCAAGTTAACAGGGCCGGTCGGTACCGTCACCCTGTCGGACGGCGCCAGCTATGAAATCACCAATTCGGTCGACTGCATCGGCGATTCCTGCCCAAGGCCGCAATTGATGACCAAGAAGGCCCTCGGCGCGGCCGCAGCGGGCGAGGTCGTCGAGGTGATGGTGGACAATCCCTCATCCATGGAGGCGATACCGCCGATGATGGACGAGCTGGATGCCAGCCATCTTGAAACCGTGAAGGAAGCCCGGTGTTGGAAAATTTATCTGCGTAAGGACTGAACCATGGTCGCCACCTATGTCATGCGCATCTATGCCGGCCTCGTGACCCTGCTTACCCTGGCCGGGCTGGCCTATGTCATCATCGCGCCGCCCGCCAGCCTCGGGGTCAGCCGCGACGGGGTGCCTCATTTCACCCCGCCGGTGCTCAACCCCGAAACCGGCAAGGGCATTTCGCTCGATGAATTGGTGCGCCATTATAAAGGGCAATAAGACATGGAACTGGATATCGAAACCATTGCGCATATCATCATGTTCGTGATCGCGTTCGCCGTCATGGCGATCAGCTTTCTCGGCGATTCTTTGTAAGCGCGGAAGGAACGGCCCATGGACCGCTCAAGCCTGATCTTTTGTATTCTGTCCCTGGTGGTGAGTTTGGGAATAGGCTGGCTGGCCTACCCTCACGCCGCGGTCAGCCCGGAAAAACTGGCCGCCTGGAAACAGCCGGCCGATTCTGAAATGATCCCCGATCTCGATCTCGGCGATTACGGCACCGTCAGCGCCGGCGAGTTGATGGAATATTACATGGAAAACCCGCCGGCCCCGCCCGAGGCCGGCGCCAAGCCTGAGCGCGAGCTGCGCTTCCAGGGATGCTAGCCATGACCCTCCGGCGCTTCAATCTGCTGATCCTGGCGGTGCTGGCCTGTGGTTTTGCCGGTGCCGTCCGGGCGGCTACGCCGGCCCTGCATTATGTGCCGAATCTGGCAAAAGCCGGGGACCGGGTCATTCTCGACACCCGCAAGGCGGATCTGTGCGAAGAGGCTTCCCTGCCGGGTGCGCGCTGCCTGCCGGCCGAGGATTTCCTGGGCCAGGGTCAGCGCCTGGCCGGTTTTGCCAATATCGCCTGGCTGCTCGGCAGCGCCGGGCTGACCGGCGCCGAGAAGGTGCTGGTGGTGGGCGGCAATCCGGTGCGGCGCGATTTCGTCGCCGGCCTGCTCCATATCATGGGCCAGCAGGACATTGCGGTGCTGGCGGGCGCCATCACCGGGCAGAGCGCCAAATTGGCCCCGGGCGAGGCCCGGGCCATGCTGCGCGAACAGGTCTGGCAGGCGCCGGCCCGCGACCGCGTGCTGGTCTTTATCAACGAGCTGCGTGATCTGGTGACCGCCGGCGGCCCGCCGCAACTGCTGGACGGGCGTCCAGAGCGCGCCTTTTGGGGCCGGGTGCAAAACGCGGCGCGCGGCGGCCATCTGCCCGGCGCCGAGCATTTCCCGGCCGTGAATTTGCGCAGCGCAGCGGCGCGCGGCAAGGTGCGATTGCCCCGCCCGGGGCCGGCCGTGGTTTACGGCGCCGGGCCGGTGGACGGCATTGCTTATATGACTCTTCTGATTGCCGGCGGCGCCGATGTCAGGGTGTTCCCAGGCGGCTGGGCCAAATGGGCCGCCAATGGGGCGCTGCCCGCCGATGCCGAAACCTTTCCCGCGCCGGCCGTGGCGGAAGGGGCTGCGGGCGATTTTAAATTTTCAACCGGGGTGATCGCCGGTCTCTCTGCCGGGCTTCTGCTCGGCGGCGGGCTCGTGGTCACCGCTATGTGGGCGCTGGGGCGCCGGAAGGTGGTGTAATTTGGATATCATGCTGCATGTCACCAGCCGCGAGGCCGTCGCCGTCGCCATACCGCTGATGCGGGCGTTGCACCGGGGCGGCGCCGACTGGGCCTGTTTCGTCACCAATGACGGCGCCGAATTGCTGCGCGATGCGGGCTTTGTCGCCGCGCTTCAAGGCGCGGGCCGCGCCGTGGTGTGCGAACATTCCTGGGAGGCCGCCGGCGGCAAGGCCGAAGACTGCCCCATCGAGCGCGGCAGCCAGACCATCAACAGCGCCATGATGGCCGAGGCGGACCGGGTGGTCAGCCTGTGAGCGCGAAAGATAAAGGAGCCGAGCATGGCTGAAAAGACGATCCTGGTTCTGGCCCGGCGCGATCACGGTGAGGCCATGCGCGTAGCCGCCGGCCTCACCATTGCCGGCCACAAGCTGCGGCTGGTGTTCATGACCGGCCCGGTGGCCGAAACCGAAGCCAATGCCGCCCATGCCGAACTGCTCGAGCTTTCGGATATCGTCCCCGAAACCACGGTGGAGGCGATGGCGGAGGATCTGGCATTGCTGGATGCGGGCGCCCTGGCGGCGGCGATCAATGCCAGCGACATCATAGTCAATCTTTAGGAGAAGGCGCGGGAAGATGCAGATACTCACCTTGGAGACCGGACTGTTTCCGGACCAGGACACGCTCAAAGCGGCCATAGCCGAGCTTGAGCGGAAGGACCACAGCATGGTCCGGCTGGTGCTGGACGGCCTTGCCGCCGATGACGAGGCCGGCTGGGACAGGGTGGTGCAGGAGATCATGAAGGCCGGCAAGGTCATCACGATTTGAAGGACGCAATCAATAACAAAGGGAGAGCATGAAATGAGAACTATTCTGTCATTCGCCCTCGGTCTGGCCATGATGGCCGTTGCCGGGATGGCTGAGGCGGCCGAGCCGCTGGTCAGCGTCGACTGGGTAAAGGCCAATCTGGGCAAGCCCGGTGTGGTGTTTCTGGATGTGGGCGGCCGGCTCGGCGGCAAGTCGAAGGCGACCTATCTGAGGGGTCATATTCCGGGCGCCGTCTATACCAACTATCTCAAGGACGGTTGGCGCGCCAAGGACAAGATGGGCACGCCGGCCATGCTGGCGCCGGTGGACAAGCTCGAAAAGCTGATCGGCGGTCTCGGCATCGGCAATGACGATCATGTGGTGCTGATCCCGGTTGGCGGCAAGGCGCTCGACATGGGCACCGCCGCCCGCATTTACTGGACCTTCAAGGTGCTGGGGCACGACAATGTCTCGATCCTCAATGGCGGCATGAAGGCCTATACCAAGGATGTGGACAAAAAGACCAAAAAGCCCGTCAATCCGCTGGAGAAAGGGCCGGTGAAAACCGCCGCCAAGAGCTTCAAGGCCAATGTGCATGGCGACATGCTGGTCACCAAGGCCGATGTGAAGGCCGCGCTCGATGCCGGCGGCGTTCTGGTCGATCACCGCCCGCATAATCAGTATATCGGCATCAACAAGCACGGTAAGGCCAAGCGCTACGGCACCATTCCCAGCGCCGTCAACCTGCCCGAGAACTGGCTGACCAAAAATGGCGGCGGCACGTTCCGCGACGGCGCCGAGCTGAAAAAGCTCTATGCCCTGGCCAAGGTGCCCACGAGCGGCAAGCAGATCAGCTTCTGCAATTCCGGCCATTGGGCCTCGCTGGGCTGGTTCGTGTCCTCCGAGCTTATGGGCAATAAGGACGCGAAGATGTATGACGGCTCGATGATCGAATGGAGCGCCGACAAATCCATGCCCATGCAGTCGGCCTTCCAGCACTAAGAAAGGGTCTTGCCCTGATGTCACCAGTGCAGCGGTTCTGGCCGATGCTGATGGCCGGACTGATCGGGGGGGCGGCGCTGGCCGCCCCCTTCGCCGTTGCGTCCGTCTCTGCCGCACCGCGCGGCGAGGATGCGCGCCGCCTGGCGGCGGAAATCGTCGTCATGCAGGCCGATACCGCCCACCTGTCCGGCCCCGGTCTGCAGGAGCTTCACCGCCGGGGCCTGAAGGCAAGGCTCGGGGGCGGGCTGGCGCTATTGCCGCTGCTGATCCGGGCGGCGCGGCGCGATGTGCCGTCCTGGCCCGCGCCCGACCGGGGGCTGATCGACGGTCTGCGCCGCGCTCTGGAGGCGGACAAGGCGGCTGATCTTGCCGCCGGCCTCGCCCGGCTCGCCGAGACTTACCCCTTCAACACCGCCGGCCTGCTGCCGCCCGACACCCGGCCCCGGGCGCTGGCGGCGGCCGGCGCCGTGCACGAAAATTATTGCGCCGGCTGCCATGACGAGCCGGACACCGAGGTGCCGCGCCCGGCCTGGAGCCTTTATGAGCTTGGCCGAAAAGCCCCGCCGCGCGAGCTTGCCGCCCGGCTGGTGATCGGGGTGCGCGGGCAAAATCTCACCGCCATGGACAATCCGCTCAAGGACAGCGAAATCTCGGGCCTGATCGCCTATTATCGCCGCGGCGCGCCGGATGAGAATTGACGCCTCCGGTCAGCGGATCCCGGCCCTCACATCCCGGCGGCCATGAAAACACTGTATCCGCGCCGGAAATTCTCTATACCGGCAGTTCAGGCCATTCGGGAGACGTGAATATGACCCAACCCGCCAGCCGGTTGAAAGTGCTGCTTTCGGGCATTTTCAGCCTGATGCTGACCCTGGGCATCGCCCGTTTCGCCTATACGCCCCTATTGCCGGTGATGATCCGGGAGGCCGGGCTTGGCCTGGGCTGGGGCGGCGGGCTGGCCACGGTCAATTATGCGGGCTATCTGTGCGGCGCGCTGATCGCCGCCTCGATCAGCGATCCCGGGCTCAAGGACCGCCTCTACCGCGCCGGGCTGCTCACCGCGATTGTCACCACCGGCGCCATGGGGCTGACCGACAATCTCATTCTGTGGTCGCTGCTGCGCTTTTTCTCCGGGCTTGCCAGCGCCGCCGGCCTGCTGCTCGGCTCCGGCCTGGTACTGAACTGGCTGATCCGCCACGGGTTCAAGAGCGAGCTTGGCATTCATTTCGCCGGCATCGGCCTCGGCATGGTGCTATGCGCCCTGGCGGTGGAGCTGATGGCCGCTCACTTAAGCTGGGATCAGCAATGGCTGGTCTTCACCTTGCTGGGCGCCGTGCTGGCCGTGCCCGCCTGGGCCTGGCTGCCGCCCCCCAGCAGCTTCACCGGCGCCGCCCGCGCCAATGACCTGCCGGACAACCCGCCGGAGCGGCTGTTCATGATTTTGTTCATGGCCTCCTATTTCTTTGCCGGCGTCGGCTATGTGGTCAGCGCCACTTTCATCGTGGCGATCATCGACGACCTGCCGGGCCTGGCCGGGCAGGGGACCTGGACCTTCATGATCATCGGCCTTGCCGCCGCCCCGGCCTGCATCGTCTGGGACCTCGCGGCCCGCCGCCTCGGCCATCTCGGGGCGCTGCGCCTGGCCTATGCCCTGCACATCCCCGCCGTGCTGCTGCCGGTGCTGGTGCCGGGCCTGGCCAGCGCCATGGTGAGCGCGGTGCTGTTCGGCATGACCTTTCTCGGCATTGTCAGCCTGGTGCTGACCATGGCCGGCCTCTATTATCCCTCGCGCCCGGCCAGGATGATGGGCCGCATGACCATTTCCTACGGCGTTGCTCAGATTCTGGCCCCGGCCATTGTCGGGCGGCTGGCCGGAGCGAGCGGGCATTATAATGCCGGGCTGTTTCTGGCCGCCGGCGCGGTGGCGGTCGGCTTCGTGATTCTGCTGACCATGCAACGGGGGGCCGCCGGGCCGGTGCCCCATGATCTTCGCGGGGGGTGAGGGTGAGCGCGCGAAAACAACATCTCGACCTGCTGGCCATCGCCCTGCTGGTGGTGCTGTGCGCCAGTTGGGGCGTGCAGCAGGTGATCATCAAGCTTTCGATCGCCGATGTCTCGCCGGTCATGCAAGCGGCGATCCGCTCCTCCGGCGCGGGGCTGATCATCTGGCTGTGGATGATCGCCCGCCGCCAGCCGGTGTTCCAGCGCGACGGCACCTTGTGGTGGGGCCTCGGCGCAGGTCTGCTGTTCGGTCTGGAGTTTCTGTTGCTCTATTGGGGGCTCACATTCACCCATGCCTCGCGGGCGGTGATCTTTCTTTATCTCTCGCCCTTCGTGGTGGCCATCGGGGCGCATGTCTTCATCC
>PKTQ01000402.1 GCA_002869085.1 Hyphomicrobiales bacterium
GCCCTGCCGCACCGGCCTTGAGAGGGCTTCAGAAAATGAGTCGATTCCATCACTTAACCGCCTGAATTCCCGTGCTTTGCCCGCCGCCGGCAAAACCGCTCGCCGCCGCTGATATTCGGGTGTTTCTCTCCCGGCCGGCTGTGATATGAGTGGAAGAGAGCCTAATGATCACGATGGCGGGGAGGCAAGCTGCATGGCTGGTTTATATTTCGAGGAATTTGAGATCGGGCGCATTTATGAGCATGGGCTGCGCCGCACGGTCACCGAAATGGACAATATGCTGTTCTCGAACATGACGCTCAATCCGCAGCCGCTGCATATCGACCGGCATTTCTGCGAAACCGAGACCGAGTTCGGCCAGCCGCTGATGAACAGCCTGTTCACCCTGGGGCTGATGATCGGCATTTCGGTGAACGATCTGACGGTCGGCACGACCATCGCCAATCTGGGCATGACCGATGTACGGTTTCCGAACCCGCTCTATCAGGGCGACACGGTGCATGTCACCTCCGAGGTCAAATCGCGCCGGGAAAGCAAATCGCGCCCGGATGCCGGCATTGTGGAGTTCGAGCACAAGGCTTTCAACCAGCATGACGATCTGGTTGCCATCTGCACGCGGCAGGCCTTCATGCGCCGGCGGCCGGAGGCCGAGGGCTGATGCGCTCCTATCTGTTCGCGCCCGGCGACAGCCCGGACAAGATGGCCAAAGCGATCGGCTGCGGCACCGATGTGGCGGTGCTGGACCTGGAAGATTCAGTAGCGCCGGACAACAAGGCCGCCGCCCGCAAGGCCGCCGCTTCTGTTCTCAAGGATGTGCCGCGAGGCGGCGCACAGGTTTATGTGCGGGTCAACAGCTTCGATACCGGCCTGATGGAGGCGGATCTGGCGGCTATCGCCGATGGCCGGCCCGACGGCATCATGCTGCCGAAATCGCAATCGGTCGCGGATGTGATCCGGCTGAACGGCCTGCTGCATGAGCTGCAGGTCGCCGCGCCGGAGCCGGGCGGGCTGGTGAAGATCATCGCCATCGCCACCGAAACCGCCGCCTCGCTGTTCCAGCTCGGCAGTTACGCCGGGGGCGGCGAGCGGCTCGACGCCCTGTGCTGGGGGGCCGAGGATTTGAGCGCCGATCTTGGCGCCCAGAGCAATGTGGACGAGCATGGCCGCTATACCGGCCCCTATGAGCTGGCGCGCACCCTGTGCCTGGTGGGGGCGCGGGCGGCGGGGCTGGAACCGATTGACGGCATTTACGGCAATTTCCGCGATCAGGACGGGCTGTGGGACAGTTGCCGCCAGGCCCTGAGGGACGGTTTCAGCGGCAAGCTGGCGATCCACCCGGCGCAAGTGCCCATCATCAACCGGGCCTTCACCCCCTCAGCCGGCGATGTGGAGCGGGCCAGGCGCATTGTCGAGGCGTTCGCGGCGGCGGGCAATCCGGGAGTGATCGGCCTTGACGGGGAAATGCTCGACAAGCCGCATCTGGAAAGGGCGCGCAAACTCCTCGCCCTGGCAGACCGCTACGCGCGGGCGCCGCTCCAATAGGTGACGATATCCGCCAGCGCCGGGCGCGGGCGCTCTTCCAATGCCTCAGCGGTGGTGCCGATGGAAATGACCCCGGCGACCTGCTCGTCCTCGCCGAGGCCGAGCGCCTCCAGCACATTGCGGTCATAGGACAGCCAGTCGCTGGTCCATTGGGCGGCATAGCCCAGCGCTTTGGCGGCGATCAGCATGTTCTGGCACACAGCGCCGGCGGACAATATCTGTTCCCAGCGGGGAATCTTGATATGGGGCACGTCCCTGGAGACCACGAATATCACCACCGGCACATCGGCAAAACGCCGGCCTTCGGCTTCGCGGCGGCGCGGTTCGGGTTCCGGCGCGGCCTTGTCATAGGCCTGCTGCAGAACCTCGCCGAGTTGCTGCATGGCCTCGCCTTCAACCACCACGAAGCGCCACGGGGTGAGCTTGCCATGATCCGGCACCCGGGCGCCGATGGTCAGGATGGTTTCGAGCTGATCAGGGTCCGGCCCCGGCGCGGTGATATCGCGGGTCAGGGCCGAACGGCGGCTCAGCAGCAGATCCAGGGTCGGGTTCATGGGGCTCGTCCTTCATTTCTTGGTGCTAGGCATATGGATATCCGGCAGCGCCGGACAAGGTCGGTTTTCACATTTTGGCCAGATTCAGATGGTTAGGCTATATGGTTAAGCGATCTGCTCACTATCTGTTAGTATCATCTTGTTAGATTTTGACTTAAATCTCGCGTTGCGCAAGCGGCGCGACTTGCCTAAACTTATATTCGTATCCTATTGAAATCCGGAGTTCATTGATGAGGCGAGCCGTTCAGATTCGCAAATCAGTTGCCAAAACACCTTTTCTGGTAGCCGCTGCGAGCGTCATCATAGGCTTAGGCGCCTTTTCCGGAGAGGCCTCCGCCCTGACCAAAAAACGCGGCATGCTGATCATCGATGCCTCCTCCAGCATGTCCGGAGCGCTGGCGGGCGGCGGGGCAGCGCGCCGCGTCGCGCCGGCCGGGCTGAAGGTTGAAGGCATAGCTCAGCTTAACCGACCGGTCACCAGATCGAAAAACGCCGTCAGCAAACTCAGACATGTCCAGAACACTCTGAGCAAGGCCTATGGGGATTTCCGCAACCGGGTCAATCTGGGCGTGCTGGCTTTCGGCAGTTCGTCGCCGGATAGCTGCTCGGACATCAGGGCGATCAAGAATCTCGGCGCCATCAATCCCGCCGCCTATCTGGCCGCCACCCGCAAGATCGCCGCCAAAGGCGTCAGCCCGATCACCGCGGCGGTGCAGAAAGCGGCCACGATGGCCGACTATAAGAACAGCATCAATACGCTGGTTCTTATCACTGACAGCGTCGATTCCTGCGGCATGAACCCCTGCAAGCTGGGCGGGGAACTGCGCAATAGCGGCGCCAATATCACCGTGCATGTGATCGGCATCGGCCTGCCCACCAGCCAGCAGACCAATCTGCGCTGCCTGGCCGGGCATACGCGCGGGCATTATTTCGACGTGCGCAGCCGCCAGCAACTGACCCAGGCGATTTACGGGGCCATGAACGCCATTTCCATTTCCAGTAATCTCACCCCGGAAACGCCGCCGACACCGGAGGTGATCGCGGCGGCGCAAAAGAGCCCCGGCAAGGTGGTCGGGGTGGAAAAACTGGACGTGGTACCAATGCCACGCCGCAAGCCGAGAAAACCCAAAACCGCCGACACCGCCCCCGAGCAACCGGAAGCCCCGGTGAAGACCGCCGAGGCGCCCGCATCCATGCCGGAACCGCCGGCCCCGAAGAAAGACACCGCGGCGCCCCAGGCGAAGCCCCCGGTGATCAGCGAGGAACAGCCGGTGATCAGCGCGGCCAAGCCGGCCCAGGCCGGCAATGGCGGACGCCTGAGCGTGCAGGCCCGCATCATTGACGGCACCCCGCCGCTCACCGCCGGCCTGACCTGGAGCATCTTCAAGGCCGATGCCGGCGCGCCCTCGCAAAAGGTGGCCGACAGCAAACAGGCGATCGGCAGTTTCGATCTCAAACCCGGTGACTATGTGGTGGAATCACGGCTCGACTATGCCCGGGTGCGCGACTTCGTCAGCATCAAGGCCGGCGAGAATGCCAGCTCCGATCTGGTGTTCAATGCAGGCGGACTCAGTCTCTCGACTGTGCTGGCGGGCAAGCCGCCGGCCAATGCGAGCGATGTCAGCTATACGGTGTCCGAGCGTAATACCGGGCGCATCGTGGTGAAGAATCTGAGCAGCAATCAGGTCATCCACCTCAATGCCGGCGACTATGAAGTGATCAGCCGCTATGGCAATGCCAATGCCATCGTCAAGGCCAATCTGTCCATCCAGGCGGGCAAGCTGACCGAGGCCACGCTGAACCACAATGCGGGCCGGATCAGCCTGAAACTGGCCGGTGATGAGAACGGGCCGGCGCTGAAGGATGTGAGCTGGGAAGTGCAGAAATCCAATGGCAGCACAGTGGCCTCGTCCACCAGCCCGCAACCCGGCTATGTGCTGGCGGCCGGCGCCTATAAGGTGGTCGCCAAACATGACGGCAAGGTCTACCGCTCGTCACTGATGATCCGCCCGGGTGAAAACACCACCAAGACCCTGACCACCAAATAAAGAACGCCGGCCCGATTGAGGCCGGTTGCACGCTCTTTTTCAGGACATGAAGGGGCTGGTTTTCAGGACATGAAGGGGCCGGGGTGGCCCGGATGACCGGCCCACCCCTAAGCTTACGCGCGCATATCGGGCGGCGTGGCTTCCTCGACAATGGCCGCGACCGCCTCATCAAGCGCCAGCACCTTCTGGTGTTTTTCGCCCAGACGGCGCACGGAGATTGTATTTTCCTCCGCTTCGCGCCGGCCGGCCACGAACAGCGCCGGAACCTTGGCCAGCGAATGCTCGCGGACCTTGTAGTTGATCTTCTCGTTGCGCAGGTCAAGCTCGGCCCTGATGCCGGCCCGGCCCAGCGCCTCGGCCACCTGGCGGGCATAGTCGTCGGCTTCCGAGATTATGGTTGCCACCACCACCTGCACCGGCGCCAACCAAACCGGCAGCCGCCCGGCATGATGCTCGATCAGAATGCCGGTGAAGCGCTCGAGCGAGCCGAACATGGCCCGATGCAGCATGACCGGCACATGCTTGTCGCCCTCGGTGCCAATATAGAATGCGCCGAGACGTCCGGGCAGATTGAGATCGACCTGAAGCGTGCCGCATTGCCAGTCGCGGCCGATGGCGTCGCGCAGCACATATTCGAGCTTGGGGCCGTAAAAGGCGCCCTCGCCCGGATTGAGCTCATAATCGCAACCGGCCACCTCGACCGCATGTTTCAGCGCCGCTTCCGACCGGTCCCAGACCTCATCCGAGCCGACCCGTTTTTCGGGGCGGTCGGAGAATTTGATGCGCACATCCTCGAAGCCGAAATCCCGATAGATCGACAGGATGAGATCGTTGACGATCACGCATTCCTCGGTGATCTGCTCATTGGAGCAGAAAATATGGGCATCGTCCTGGGTGAAGTGCCGCACGCGCATCAGGCCATGCAGCGCGCCCGAGGGCTCATAGCGGTGCACCTTGCCGAATTCGGCGATCTTCATCGGCAGCTCGCGATAGCTTTTCAGCCCGTTCTTGAAAATCTGCACATGTCCGGGGCAGTTCATCGGCTTGAGGGCGAATTCACGCTCGTCCGGCGTCATGGTGGTGTACATGTTCTCGCCGAACTTTTCCCAATGGCCGGAGGCCTCCCACAGGCTCTTGTCCATCATATCGGGCGAATTGACCTCGATATAGCCGGCGGCGTTCTGCTTGCGGCGCATATAGCCGATCAGCTCCTGGAACAGGGTCCAGCCTTTATGGTGCCAGAACACCGAGCCCGGCCCCTCCTCCTGGAAATGAAACAGGTCCATCTCGCGCCCCAGGCGGCGATGGTCGCGCTTTTCAGCCTCTTCGAGCCGATGCAGATAAAGGCGCAGATCCTTGTCATTGAGCCAGGCGGTGCCGTAAATGCGCTGCAGCATGGGATTGCGCGAATCCCCGCGCCAATAGGCGCCCGCCAGCTTGAGCAGCTTGAAGGCGGTGCCGACCTTGCCGGTGGACGGCAGGTGCGGGCCCCGGCACAGATCGAGCCAGTCGCCCTGGCGGTAAATGCTGACATCCTCGCCGGCCGGCAGGCCCTCGATCAGTTCGGCCTTATAGGCCTCGCCCCGGTCCTTGAACCAGGCGATCGCCTCGTCGCGGTCCCAGACCTCGCGCACCAGCGCCTCGTCGCGCTTGACGATCTCGCGCATGCGCTGCTCGATCTGCTCCAGATCTTCCAGGCGGAACGGCTCCTCGCGGGCGAAGTCATAATAAAATCCGTTTTCGATCACCGGCCCGATGGTGACCTGGGTTCCCGGAAACAGATCCTGCACCGCTTCGGCCATCACATGGGCGCAGTCATGGCGGATCAACTCCAGGCCCTCGGCGCTGTCGCGGGTGACGATCTCGATTTCGCTGTCCTGGTCCAGACGGGTCGACAAATCGCGCAGACGGCCGCCGATCTTCAGGGCAACCGCTTTCTTGGCCAGTGATTTGGAGATGGAGGCCGCCAGCTCGAAACCGCTCATCGGTTCGGCATAGTCTTGTTTACGGCCATCGGGGAAGGCAAGGGTATACATGGCAATGTTCCTCTCACTCTCTGCCTACCAAGCAGGTAAGATGGGGTCTTCAGTCTTTGCAACTGCAGTGCTTGTTGTCTGAATCTTCTTTCGAAGTCAAGTCCGTGTCCTCATATGCGCGCATATGGCGCCCGGTCCAGCGGCCATAGCGCCATGGAGCCAGCGGGTGATGCTCGCCGCTCAGGTCCGGCACCGGATCAAACCCGTGTGTGCCCCAGGGCTGGCAGCGCAGCAGGCGCGACAGGGCCAGCCAACCGCCCTTCCAGGCCCCGTTGCGGGTGATGGCTTCGGTCGTATATTCGGAACAGGTCGGCAGGTGGCGGCAGGAGGCCGGGGTGAAGGGCGAGATGAAATAGCGGTAGAACCAAACCGGAAGCAGGATCAGGCTCTTGGCCAGTCTGGAAAGCAGGCTCATGACGCCCCGGCCCGACGCGCCGAACGAATCTGGTCGATGGCGTCATTCACCGCCTCGAAGATCAGCATGGTCGAGGCATGACGGCCCTGATAATTGCGCACCGGCTCCAACAGGGCCAGATCCGCCCATTTGCCGTCCGGCGGCGGACCGTTTTCCTTCAGCATGGCGCGCATGCGCGCCTCCAGCGCCTGCATTTCGGCGGCGGTGGAGCCGATGACATGGGCGCCGACGATCGAGGACGCCGCCTGGCCAAGGGCGCAGGCCTTGACCTCCTGGGCGAAATCGCTGATCACATCGCCGTCCATTTTCAGATCCACCTTCACCTTGCTGCCGCACAGGCGCGAATAAGCCTGGGCGCTGGCATCAGGATCGGCCAGTGCGCCGATATGCGGCATGGTCGCGGCCAGGCGCAGAATGTCCCGGTTATAGATATCGTCGATCATGAATGCTCCGGCTTTCGCTTCAGGTCAGGCCCTTTGACCATTGCCGCCAAATTACGCCGCCACTATGGGCCCTTGCAATCAATTATCTGGGCCGGCAGGCTGGCAGCCAAACTGTTTCAACCCAAAAACGCATCAATTACACTATCTTAATCATAGACGTGTAAATTGCTGCATAGGCCATGTATCTGAAAAACTACATGGGGTCGTGTGTGTTGAATTGTAACATGATCAATGGTCTAGGCTTTGGCGCAGGTAAAACGCATAAGGAATAAAACCAGCGGAAATTCACGTCGGAAAAAAGCAAACGTCAATCCATCCTCTCTCAGCTCCAAGCTGAGGCTCGGAGGGATTTTTGTCGCTGCTGCCCTGGTCAGCATCCTTCTGGCGGAAACCGTGGTCTTTGTTCATACCCTGTACCATCGGGAGAGCGATCTTCTCGATGAAATGACCAGCCATGTCACCACGGTGGTGCGGGCGGCGACCATCCGCAACACGCTGACCGACCTGACCGAAAAGAAAACCATCGAGATCCTGGAAAAACTGGTGGCGATCGTGCCGGTGATGGGCGGGCGCCTCTATGACACGCTGGGCGATCCGGCCGGAAGTTTCGGGGTGGAACCGGAACTGTCGCGGCGCGCGGTTGCGAGCAGTGGCCTCCAGGCCCTGCGCAGCGCGAACGGCAATTATTACGACATCTATCTCAGCCAGGCCCATGTCGGCCTGCCCTTCGATCTCATTCTGCGGCTGGATACCAGTAATCTGCAACAGCTCCTGGGCGAGTATCAGCAGCATGAACTGTCCAAATCACTTTTTATATCGGTGATCAGCATCTCCATCATGCTGATACTCATCACCCTGCTCATCATCCAGCCGATCATCAAAATGCGCCGGGCGATAAGCGCCGCCACTCTGCATCCCGAGCGCTCCTCGAACTTTCTGCTGCGATGGCGCCGCAAGGATGAAATCGGCGAAATGGGCCGGGCGATCGATAAATTGCTGTCCACGGTATCCTCGCTCTACCAGAACGACCTGGCGGCGGCGCGCGACGCCATCGAGCAGGCCAAGAGCCCGATCATTCAATATGACCACACGGGCCGCCTGATCGCCGCCAATCCGGCGGCGCTGCTGCTGTTCAGCGCCAAATCGGTCGAGGACATGGCCAGGATGGACCAGAATTTCCTGGTTCTTCCCAACCGGGACAGCGACCAGCATTATTCGGTGACCAGTTCGGTCGAAGAGATACTGAACACACCCGGCAAGGGCAGTTACATGGATGAAGGGCTGGTGGTGTTCAACGGCATCGAGATTCCCACCCTGATCATCGCGCGGCCGGTGCATAAGAAGAACGGAGAGATTCTGCGCTATTTCGCCAATCTGGTGGATATTTCCGAAAAGATCTTCAAACAGAACCAGATGGCCAGTGAAATTTCCAGATTGACCATGGAAAAGATCCGCAACAATCTTCGGATCGAGTCCATGAAAATGGTGCTGGAAAGCTGCATCATCCTGCTGGAAGCGGTGAAGGCGGAAGAAACCAAAGATGACGAGCGCAAATCGGTGATGGCGGACCGGGTGGTGACCCAATGGTACCGGGATGCTCAGGATTCCGGGCTGATCGACCAGTCGGAACTGGAATATGGCATATTGCCGGTGGTACGGGGCAGGCCGGAGAACCTGTCGAAGCTGTTCCGCCAGGCCCTGACCCTGACCTTCATGAAAAGCTCATTCGAGAAACCGTCCCTGGCCATCAATACCATCACCATTTCTACGACCCGGACCCAATTCACCATCCGCGACAAATCCTTCGACGACGGTTTGAGTCACGCCCTGGAAGACCGCAGCCTGTCGACCGAATGGAGAATTTGCCTGGCGGCGTTCCAGAAGATGCTGGCGCTTGAAGGCGGGGAACTGACCGATATGAAGGAGGACAGCGAGGAAAACTTCGTCTCCTTCATTCTGAATACCGCCCCGGAAAGCTCACACATCACCAGCGGCAGCGAAAAGGTGGTCGCGGCCTGATTGGTTCCGGATTCCGTTAGGTATCTAGCGAGCTTGCCCCTCATTTTAAGTGATAGTCGGCTCCGGCCCGCTCCCCCTTTTTTCGCCCTTCGGGCTATGGCGCTCAAGCGCCGCTAAGGCTGCGCTCCCGCTTGGTCGCTAGTCCTCGGCTGCGCCTCGTCCGGAGGTGTCCATGCAAATGTTTCAGCACGGCTACCGGCGCGTAACTTAGGGCGGTGGGCGGGTGAGCTTGGGCTCTCCGGGTGATAACCGGTTCCGGCCGGCGGCGCTTTGAGGTTGACCAAAACCCGCGCATCATTTAGCCATCAGGGCGACACATATCCCATAGCTCACGGCATTTCAGGCTTCA
>PKTQ01000421.1 GCA_002869085.1 Hyphomicrobiales bacterium
GCCAGCCTTGAGCTGACCTCATAGCTGTGGCCGCCGCTGTCAATGAATGCCCGCACCTTGCCTTTTGCGGACGCCACCACGAAGCCGGTGGCCTTTTTCAGCGCGGCGGGCGGAATCTGCTCCTGGCAGCGGCCCTCTATCAGCCGGCTTCCGGGCAGGCAGGCGCATTGCAGGCGGATCTTGGCGGCGGTTTCCCGGCGCCCCACTTCATAAGTGCCGGACGGGCAGGACTGGGCCAAGCCCGCGCCGGATATCAGCGTCAGGGTGAGTGACACAGCGAGTGCCAGCGCCGCACGCGGCACGCGCCCGTCGATGGATAAGGTAGGTAATTGCATGGCGCCCTCACTCTTGTTGCTGCCGCCCTTACAGAATGATTAGAGCATATTGCCGGCAAAACCGCCATTAGGACCATGCGCCGGGGCGCTGGATCAGGGCAAGCAGACCTGCCATCCGGCCGGGTGCGGCCCGGGCCAATCAATGAGTTCAGCAGCGCGCCTGGAGCGCCCCCCTCGCCCGGCGGCGATCAAACATCTTTTTTACATGCGCAAGAAACACTGCCTCGCTAATTCCATATTTTCTGGTATTATTGGTCAACTTACAAAAATATGGAGGACAATATGAAGTTCATCATCCTGGCCGTTTCGTTCTGCATGGCGGCGTTTGCCGCCCAGGCGGGCATCAAGACCGAGGAAATCAAATATAAGGTCGGCGGTGAGGAATTCACCGGCTATCTGGCCTATGACGATGCGATCAGCGGCAAGCGCCCGGGCGTTCTGGTGGTGCATGAATGGTGGGGCCATAACCCCTATGCCCGCAAGCGTGCCGAGATGCTGGCCGGGCTGGGTTATACCGCGCTGGCGCTGGACATGTATGGCACCGGCAAGCTGGCGGCACACCCAAAAGACGCCACCGCCTTCATGATGTCGGTGATGAAGGACTTTTCCGTCGCCAAACAGCGCTTTAATGCCGCGCATGAGGTGCTGAAGGCGCATATGTCGGTCGATCCGGCCAAAACCGCGGCCATCGGCTACTGCATGGGCGGCGGTATTGTGCTCAACATGGCGCGCAGCGGCGCCGATCTGCTTGGTGCGGTGAGCTTTCACGGCTCGCTGGGGGCCAAGGAAAAGGCCGAAGCCGGCAAGGTGAAGGCGAAAATCCGCGTCTATAACGGCGCCGACGACCCGTTCGTGAAGCCCGAGCAGATCAGCGCATTTGAAAGCGAAATGAAGGCGGCCAATGTGGATTACACCATCAAGCATTATCCGGGCGCCAAGCACAGCTTCACCAATCCGGACGCGGACAGCTTCGGGGCCAAGTTCAAGATGCCGCTGGCCTATAACAAGGCGGCGGATGAGGATTCCTGGGCCGGCATGAAGGCCTTTTTCAAGGAAATCTTTTAAGCTTCGGGCTCTGTCATAAGCTGAAATTCTGAAGCCCTATTCAAGCTTCAGGGCGGAAATCCAGCAATAGCGATGAAAAGGGTGCATCGCCGGGCAGGATTTCCGCCCTGCAAGGGGCGCCGTGCTACTCGGGAAGTGTCTGGGCATAGGCGAGAATGTCCACCAGCATTTGGCTATCCAGCGCATGCAGGGCTGGCATGGCCTCGTCCGGATGCCCGTTGCGGATCTTATGAAGCGCCTCCCACGGATTGGACCGGGCCACATCACCGATATCCTTGCCGGTGGGCAGCGCCTTGCCATTGCGCCCGTGACAGGTTGCGCATAGCACATTGAACTCCATCCGGCGGCGCTGCGGGTTGCCGAGGGCATGGCCGGTTTTGCGATCGATATAGAGATCCATGTCGATCTGGCCCCGGCTGATGAAATTGGCAAGATCAATCAGATCCCTGTAACTCAGCGGACTGCGGAACCAATTGGTGCCGTGAAAGCGGTGATTGGCATCGGTCAATATGGCAAGAATGTCCGCAGGCCTGCCGCCCGCCATGGCGCGAACGCCCTTGATGCCGGTGCGATGGGTGCCGCTGCCATAGATGCCGGCGCTGCCCTTATAGTCCCAGCCATGACATTCCTTGCAGCGCCAGTTCATCTTCGGCATGGCCGCAAAGGCCGCGATGCGCGGATAGGCCGGATGGCGGTACGTCTTGGGCCTGGCGCCGGTTTCCTTTTGCCAATTGTCGTAAAGCCGCCCGCCTCTGGCGATGGAGGCGGCCTGATCCCGGTCCGGCAGGGCATGGGCGTAAGCCAGCAGATCCCAGATGCGGCTGATGGGCAGAAACCGCAAAGCCGGCATTTTTTCCGCCGGATGACCATTGAGAATTTTATGCAGAGCTTCCTGCGGATTTCCCCTGACCAGGGTTCCGAGCGGCGCCATGCTGGCGATGCGCTGGCCATCCATGCCATGGCAGTTTGCGCAGATGGTGGCGAACAGCACCGCCTCGCGGCTTTTGTCACCAAGCGGGCGTTTGCCTTCAGGATCAATATGTTCCGACATGTCGATCATGCCGTTTTGCAGAAAAGCGAACAGATCGGCGATATCGCGCTCAGACAGCCGGTTCTCATATTGATGCCGGGGATCGCGCAGAACAGAAGCCAGCCGGGCCGGATCCTCAAGCCCTGCCTTCGCCAGCGGTCCGGTGGCCTGGCGCTTGAGGCCCTGATAGTCCCAGCCATGGCAGGAGACACAGCGCCAGCCGGCCTCGTTGATCTGGTTCAGGTCCTTTGGCGCCTTGTATCGGGGATTCGGGGCAAGCGGCGGCCTTTCCTTCAGCTCGGCGATCCAATTGTCAAAGAGCCTGCCGCCACGGGCGATATCGGCCTCATCGGCCGCCTTTGCTGCCACGCTGAACAGCCCCAAGGCCAGCACCGCCCCCAAGAGCAGGGCCAGGCGGCCGGGGACACATGAAAGGCGTGCGTTAATCCTCATCCTCGTCATCAAATGCGGCCGGCAATTTATGGGCAATGCCCTTGTGGCATTCGATGCAGGTCTTGCCCTCTTCCAGACCCTCTTTCATCTTGTCGCGGGCGCGGCGGGACTGTTTGTGAAAATCCATCGCCGCATAAGAATGGCAGTTGCGGCATTCACGCGAATTGGAGGCCATCATCGAGGCCCAGACCCGCTCGGCCAATTCCCGCCTTTTAGCCTCGAATTTCTCCGGCGTGCCGATGGTGCCCAGCGCCTTGTGCACCAGCTCGTTGCTGGCCCTGATCTTGCGCCATAATTTGGCGCCCCAGGGTTTGGGCACATGACAGTCCGAGCAGATCACCCGCACACCCGAGGCGTTCTGATAGTGAATGCTCTTTTTATATTCGGCATAAGGGCCGGTACGCATTTCATGACAGGAAATGCAGAATTCCATGGTGTTGCTGTATTCCATGAAGGTGTTGAAACCGCCCCAGAACACAATGCCGCCCACGGCGCCGGCCAGGAATATGGTACTCCAGGCCAGACGGGCTGACGGACGACGCAGCCAGGTCCAGATTCGCCCTATCACGCTCCCCTCCCCTTTAACCATTCCGGCTCCCGTCCCGGAGGAAACGGGAGCCGGGCAAGGCCGGACTTATTTGGACTTGGGCAGTGTGGTCAGGTGGGCCATGATGTCGACCACGATCTGCCGGTCAAGCGCCCGCAAGGCCGGCATTTGCTCGCCGGGTTGACCATTGAGAATCTTGTGCATGACCTCCCAGGGATTGCTCATCTGCTTGGCCAGGGTTTTTTTCATGTCTTTCGGCATGGACCCGTCCTTGCCGTGGCACTGGGCGCACAGGGTGTTGAAATAGACCTCGCCTTTGGCGGCCACGCCGCCCTTGGGCATTTTGGCGGCCGCATCGATATATTTGCCGGTATCGACCTGGCCCTTGCTGACGTAATTGGCCAGATCCATGAAATCCTGGTCATCCATCTTGCCGGCCAGGGCATGGGTCTCGTCCTTCATCACCGCGATGATGGCGGCGGTATCGGCGCCGGCCATGCCATTGATGCCCTTGATGCCGGTTTTATAGGAGCCGGAGGCATAAGCGCCGTCCTTGCCCTTGCCGTCCCAGCCATGACAGGATTTGCAGCGCCAGGTCACATTGCCTTTTTTCTTGGTGTTGGCGGCGGGCCAGGCGGGGTGGGTATCCTTGGGGGTTTCGGCCTTGATGACCTTGAACCATTTGTCATAGAGCTTGCCGCCGCGGGCGATGGAGGATTCGATCTCGGCGGCGCTTGCCGCGGTGGACAGACCGAAGCCCAGCCCGATCAGAGCCGCCAGGGCCGCTTTGGTTATCAGTCTCGGTAAATGCGTCATAGAACTCTCCCTCCTGTTCCCGACTATGCTGTATCGCCGCCCATGCGCCGGAGGGCTGCCTCCGGGCATGGACAGCGGTGCTGCCTCATCAATGAGTGTGGCGAACGGCCCCGGCATTGACCAGATACGATGGGTCCATGGATACGCGTACTGAAGTCCGTTCCGAGAGCGGACCAAGGTCCGGTAGGCCATCCGGCCATAAAGCGCTATGGTGGCCTATGTTGGTTTCACTGTCTCACGGCGCCCGCCGGTGCGGGCAGGTCTGGCGCGGGTTCAGCCTGGCGCAGCAATTCGCCCTGGCCTCGTCTTCGGTGCTGATGATCGGCATGCTGGTGATGGGGATCTGGGTGTCGGAAAAAATCGAGACCGGCGTGACTCAGAACACGGCCACGGCGACCGCGCTCTATATGGACAGTTTCATCGCGCCGCTGGTGCAGGAACTTGCCGATCAGCCGCGCCTGAGCCCAGAGAGCATGCAGAATCTCGACAAGCTGATGGCCGGCAGAGATCTGGCCAGCCGCATCGTGTCGGTCAAGATCTGGAAGCCGGGCGGGCGCATCGTTTACAGCAATCATGCTGCGAACATCGGCAAGAGCTTCCCGGAGACGGCGCGGCTGAAAAGCGCCTGGCGCGGCGAAGTGCCGGCGGAATATGACGATCTGGGCGATGAGGAGGACGAAGCCGAACGGCGCACCGGCCTGCCGCTGCTGGAAATGTACAGCCCGATCCGCGAGGCCAGCTCGGGCAGGATCATCGCGGTGGCGGAGTTTTATGAGGACGCCACCCGGCTGAAACGGGAATTGTTCCGCACCAAGCTGGAAAGCTGGCTGTTCGTGGCCGTCCTGACCCTGCTGATCGCCGGGTTGCTCTATGGCATTGTGCGCCGGGGCAGCAAGACCATCGACCGGCAGAGCCAGGCGCTGGAAAACCGGGTGGAACAGCTTTCGGAACTGCTGCGGCAAAATGAAAAGCTGCGGGCGCGGGCGCGGCAATCCTCGCTGCGCTCGACCGAAATCAACGAGCATTTCCTGCGCCGCATCAGCGCCGATCTGCATGACGGCCCGGCGCAATTGATCGGGCTGGGGCTGCTGCGGCTGGACGGGCTGGGACCGCGAGAGGCAAAGACCCCGCCCCCCGGCGACAGCCCCGCCCGGGATCTGGAGGCCATTCGCACCGCGCTTTCGGACGCGCTGGATGAAATCCGCAATCTGTCCTCGGGGCTTGCGCTGCCGGAACTGGAGGAGCTTGACCTTGCAGCCTGCCTGCAAAAGGCCATTCACACCCATGAACAGCGCACCGGCAGCATGGTCAGCCGGCAGTTCTCCGCCCTGCCGGACCATACCGGCCTGCCGATAAAGATCAGTGCCTACCGCTTCGTGCAGGAGGCGCTGGCCAATGCCTTTCTGCACGGCGAGGCCATGGAGCAGCAGGTCAGAGCCTCCTATGATGGCACCGATCTGCTGATCGAGGTGCTGGACAGCGGGCCGGGTTTCGACCCGGATCAGGTTGCCAGCAGCGGCGGGCTCGGCCTTCTGGGTCTGCGCGAGCGGATTGAATGTTTGGGCGGGCAATTCGAAATCGACAGCCGCATCGGCGCCGGCACCCGTCTCGGCGCCCGCATTCCCCATGATATTTCAGGAGACCATTGATGAGCGAGACCATACGGATTGTGCTGGTTGACGATCATCCGCTGTTTCGGGACGGAGTTGCCAGCACCCTCACCCGCGAAGCGGATTTCGAAATTGTCGGCCAGGGCGAAACCGCCGAGGACGCCATCGCGCTGGCGCATGATGAACTGCCCGATGTGATGCTGATCGATATCAGCATGCCGGGCGGCGGCATTGAGGCGGCACGGGCGATCGCCTCGTCATGCCCGGTGGTGAAACTGGTGATGCTGACCGTGTCTGAAAACGAGGACGATGTGGTCAAGGCGCTGCGGGCCGGCGCTCAGGGTTATATTCTGAAAGGCATCAGCGGACCGGAGCTGGTGCGGATCGTCCGCTCGGTCCAATCGGGCGAATCCTATCTGGTGCCGGATCTGGCGGTGAAGCTGCTCACCGATTTCAAGGCGGACAGTGCCGGACCGGAACCGCAGGTAAACCCGCTGACCCAGCTTACCGCACGCGAGGAACAGATATTGGAACTGGTGGCCGAGGCGCTCAGTAATAAGGAAATCGGCCTCAGGCTTGATCTCAGCGAGCGCACGGTCAAGCACTATATGAGCAACATCTTACAGAAGCTGCATGTGCGCAACCGGGTCGAAGCGGCGCTGCTGGCGCATGAAATCACCCTGAAACCGGATGGCGGGAAAGCGGACGGCGGAGGCGGCTGAGGCCGGGTTCACTGGGCGGCGGGACGAAGATAGCCGGCGTTCCGGGCGGCCTCGTCGGAGCCGAAACATCTGTCGCCCTTTTGCGGATCGATCACCCGCGAGGGAAATTCGGGGTCGAAGGGAACATAATAGACCTTGGCGCCGCCGGGCAGATGCACCGCCTTCACCGGACAGGCCGGGGCATGGCCGGCTTCCTCGGGCAGCCTCTCGCCGGCGCGCCAGCGGACGGGGTCGACATATTTGCCGCGCCAGATGCCGAGCGAGGCCTTGCGGGCCTGTTTCTGCACCCGCAGATATTCCAGCCCCGCCTGTTTGGTGGCCTCGGCATAGCCATCCTCCAGCATCACAGAGGCCGCCGCCAGCCCGCCGGTGGTGCAGACCACCTGTCCGGGCCGGTCCGCGCCCGCCTCCGGCGCGTCGGCAGGCCGGCAATGCGGCGGATCGAACACGAAGCGCTTGACCAGGGCATAGGCGGCATCGAGGCCGCAATGCCAGGGCACCGAACCGTTGAGGCAGATCTGGCCCAGCTCCGGCGCATCGATGCCGCGAAGATCGAAGGTTTTGGAACCGATCTGCACCGTATCGCCGTCGATGACCCGAACCTGAGCTGCATCGTCCCCGGTGCTTTCAGCGGCAATGGAGGCAAAGGGCAGGCCGAGCAGCGCCGCCGCCAGCAATGCCGGCAGCCAGATGCCCCGCAAATGCGCCTGGTCAAGAAACTGTCTCATCCAACATCCCTTCTCCAATAAAAGGCCGGCACCATTATGGCAGGTTCTTGCCGCTTCATGCCAGCCAGAACATGCGGGTAAACAGCACATAGACAGTGAGCACTTCCAGCCGCCCGATCAGCATGCCGGCCGAGATCAGCCATTTGGCGCTGTCCGGCAAAGACTGGAAGGTGCCGGTCGGGCCGATGATCTCGCCGAGGCCGGGGCCGACATTGGCCATGGCGGTGGCGGCGCCGGAAATGGCGGTCACGAAGTCGAGCCCGGTGACGGTGAGCGCGGTGGTGAGCCCGGCAAGGGTGATGACGAACAGAAAGAAAAAGCTCTGCACCGAGGCCATCACCACGGGATCGACCGGCATATGCCGGTAGCGCACCGCCCGCGCCAGGGACGGAAACACCAGCCGCCGCATCTGCTGATTGGCGACCCGGAACAGGATCTGGAACCGGAAAATCTTCATGCCGCAGGAGGTGGAACCGGCACAGCCGCCCACCAGGGTCAGCGCCAGCAGATACATCATCGGAAAGGCGCCCCACAGCAGATAATCGGCCGAGACATAGCCGGTGCCGGTCATCACCGAGGCGACATTGAACGAGGACAGGCGCAGGGACTGGCCAAGGCTCATATCGCGCATGATCATCAGCCAGAGGGCGATCGACAGCATCGATACGGCCAGCACCGCCAGATAGACCCGCACCTGATCGTCGAAAAACCGTTTGCCCTGGCGGCCCAGCACCAGCCGCACATAGGCCAGAAACGGAATGCCGCCGGCGATCATGCCCAGGGTTATCACCGCCTCGATCACCGCGCTGTCGAAATGGCCGACCGAGGCGTCGGATGTCGAAAACCCGCCGGTGGCCAATGTGGTCATGGCATGAACGACCGCTTCGAGGCCGGTCATCCCGGCCAGCCACAGCGCGCCGGCACAAGCCAGGGTCAACAACAGATAGACCGAGACCAGCCCGGCCGAAATCCGCGCCGCTTGCGGAAAATCCTTGTTGTCAATGTCGAAGGCCTCGACCTTGAACATCTGCATGCCGCCGATTTTCAGGGCCGGAAAGAAACTGATGCCGGTGACGATGATGCCGAGACCGCCGATCCATTGCAGGATCGCCCGCCACAACAGAATGCCCGGCGGCAGATGATCGAGCCCGGTGAGCACGGTCGAGCCGGTGGTGGTGATGCCGGACACCGCCTCGAAAAAGGCATCGGTCAGGCTGAGATTGACCTCGGCCAGCATGAAGGGCAAGGCGCCGGCCGCCGAGCAGATGAACCAGGCCACATTCACCATCACAAAGGCCTGGCGCAGGCTGAGATGGACCACCGGCCGGTTCTGGCTCAGCAGCAGCGCGGTGCCGAAAAACAGCGAGGCCCCGGACGCGCCGGCAAACACCCGCCAGTCTTCATTGCCGAAGGACAGGTCCACCAGAGCCGGGATCACCATCAACGCACCGAGCACGATCATCAACATGGCGGTGATCTTGAGCACCGGCAACAGAGCGGATTCGCGCGTGCCGGTCATGACCGGACCCGGATGTGCCGGTTGTGGATATGCGGATTTGCGCCCATGGCGCGTTTCCTCTCAGGCAAAGCAATGGTGAAACGGATTTGGAGCTATTCGGACATGGCGGCGCGCGGCCAGGCGGCCCGGGCAGCGGCAGGGCAAGCGGACCATGGATATGGACCGCCGCCAAACGTGCGAGGGTTAGATTGCCGGTTCAGGCCCCGCCCGCCGATGTCAGGCCAGATGGGGCGGGCTTCGCGGCGCAGGATGATAGGCGAGCGAAAAATAGCTCTGGCCCGTCAGGCGGGGGCCGGCGCAACCGACCGGCCGGAGCAAGGCGCTTGATCCGCACAGCGGTATGACCGCGCCGGGCGCACCGGCGGCTTCATCGCTTTCCGCATCGAAGGATTCGGTCCAGACGCGCTCACGGGCGTCACCCGGTTCAGCAAGCGGCTCAAAGCCGCCGCCGACCGGCAGCATCAGCGCCATGATCATCTGGGACAGAAACAGAAAGACAAAAAGCTGTCTGAAGTCAGTATTCAGCATGCTGCTTGTTTCCGAAGTGAAGATGGGCGGAAA
>PKTQ01000230.1 GCA_002869085.1 Hyphomicrobiales bacterium
GCCATCAAGAACGAGGCCGGCGGGCGCTGGGCCACCTTTGCCGCCCTGTGGACCACCGGGCTTGCCTATAGTGTGTCGGTGATCTTCTATCAGGGCGCCACTTTCATGCGCCATCCGGCGGCCTCGGCGCTGTGGATCGGCCTGCTGATCGTGCTGATGGCCGGCTTTGTCGCCCTGCTGCGCCTTGTTGGTCAGCGTCCGGCACCCGCCCCGCTGACGGCGACGGAGTAAAATTCATGCTGTTATCCGAGCTCAATGCCTATTTCGCCAGCCATAAGCGGGCCTGTATGTCCGACCTGGTCAACCGCTTCAACGCCTCGCCCGAGGCGCTGCGCGGCATGCTCGATATGCTGATGGCCAAACACCGCATCGCCCGCACCGCCGCCGAAACGAACTGTTCCGGCTGCACCAAATGCGACCCCGGCCGGCTCGAAATCTATGAATGGCGCGGACAGGGCTGAGCCCCGTCCGCCGGTTCCCCCGCCCTTTAGGCTGAATGTCGATTCAGCCTGGCGTTTGCCGCTTGTCAGCCGCGCCGGAAATCTGTACCTCTTTTTTTCAGGCCAACAGCACCGAGCGCGACCATGAGCACACCCTACAGAAAAGATTACCCCGTCTCCTGGGACCAAATGCACCGGGACGCCCGCGCCCTGGCCTGGCGGCTGGGCGAGATGCGTGAATGGAAGGCGGTGGTCTCCATCACCCGCGGCGGGCTGGTGCCGGCGGCCATCATCGCCCGCGAGCTCGACCTGCGCCTGATCGACACCATCTGCATCACCTCCTATGAGGGCGACCGCGCCCAGAAGCTCGGCCAGACCCGCATCCTCAAAAATGTCTCCGATGAGATCCTGAACGGCATCCCGCAGCAAGATGTGCTGGTGGTGGATGATCTCGTGGACACCGGCACCACCGCCAAAGTGGTGCGCCAGATGCTGCCCGACGCCCATCTCGCCACCATCTACGCCAAGCCGGCCGGTCGGCCCCTGGTTGACACCTTCGTCACCGAGGTGAGCCAGGACACCTGGATCTACCTGCCTTGGGATCTGGAACTGGCCTTCGCCGCCCCGATCGCCGACGGCGAAGTGAGGCGCTAGCACTTCCCCGAAAAGTGGGCACCGGTTTTCGGATAAGGAAGTGCGTCAAAAAAAAGAGCACTTCCCTGAAAAGGGGTGCCGGTTTTGGGATAAATTCTCCCATCCTGGCACAAAAACCCCGCGCTCCGGAAGCCGGAACGCGGGGGATTGCTATGGGCGTTGCCGCCGGGGCTTATTTCTTCAGCTTGTCATCGACCCCTTCGACATAATAGTCCATCGTCGCCAGGGTCTTGTCGTCGAGATGCTCGCCGGCCTTGACCACTTCCTTGCCGGACTGGTCTTTGATCGGGCCGTCAAAGGCATGCACTTCGCCGCTCGCCAGCTTGGCCTGCAGCGCCTCGGCCTCGGCCTTCACATCGGCCGGCATATTGGTATAGGGAGCCATTTTCACCATGCCCGGCTTGATGCCGGCCCAGGTGGCCTCTGATTTCCAGGACCCGTCCATCACCGCCTTGGTGCGGGCGATATAATAGGGGTTCCAATTATCGACAATCGCCGTCAACTGCGATTTGGGCGCGAATTTGATCATGTCGGAGGCCTGTCCGAAGCCCTTCACGCCGCGCTTTTCCGCCACCTGCAGCGGCGCCGGCGAATCCGTGTGCTGGGCGATGATGTCGGCGCCCTGGTCGATCAGCGCCTTGGCCGCATCGGCTTCCTTGCCCGGATCGTACCAGGTATTGACCCAGATCACCTTGACCTTGGCCTCCGGATTGACCTTGCGCAGGGCGATGGTGAAGGCATTGATGCCCCGCACCACTTCCGGGATCGGGAATGAGGCGATATAGCCGACAACACCCGTTTTGCTCAACCGTCCGGCGATATGGCCGATAATCGCCCGGCCCTCATAGAACCGCGCCGAATAGGTCGACAGATTGGCGGTGCGCTTATAGCCGGTGGCGTGCTCGAATTTGACCGCCGGGAACTGCTTGGCCACTTTCACCGTCGGGTTCATGAAGCCGAACGAGGTGGTGAAGATCAGCTTGTTGCCCGAGGCGGCCATCTGGCGGATCACCCGCTCGGCATCCGGGCCTTCCTTCACGCTTTCCACGAAGGTGGTTTTCACCTTGCCCGGAAACGCCGCCTCGACGGCCTTGCGGGCCACGTCATGCCGGAAGGTCCAGCCATAATCGCCCACCGGCCCCACATAGACGAACCCCACTTTCAGTTCCTCGGCCCGGGCCACGCCCATGGCGGCCATTCCGGCCAGAACGGCCGCACCCAGCAGCCTCACTAATGTTGATTTCATGGCTTCTCAGCTCCTTTTCCAAAAAAGGTTCAAACAGATATGGCGGCATCAAGCCGCCGGATGAAACGCTTTGCCGATGCAAGCCGGCGCATTGAGCCGGATGCGTACCGCATCGCGAGAAATGATGACCAGCACCAGGATGGTCGCAAGATAAGGCAGCATATTCAGGAATTGCGCCGGAATATCCAGCCCCGCCCCTTGTGCGTGCAATTGCAGAATGGCGATGGCGCCGAACAGATAGGCGCCGATCAGCACCCGCCCCGGACGCCAGGTGGCGAACACGATCAGCGCCAGCGCGATCCAGCCGCGCCCCGCGCTCATATTCTCCGCCCACATCGGCGTATAGACCAATGACAGATAAGCCCCCGCCAGTCCGGACATGCAGCCGCCGAACAAAGTGGCGAGAAACCGCACTTTGACCACGTTATAGCCGATGGCATGGGCCGAATCATGCGCATCGCCCACCGCCCTGAGGATCAGCCCGGCCTTGGTCCGATAGAGAAACCACCACACCCCGGCAATGGCCCCGAACGACAGATAGGTCAGGAAATCATGCGCGAACAGCACCGGCCCGACCAGCGGCAGTTCCGCCAGCGCCGCCGGGAACAGCACCGGCAACGGATCGATCGGCTGCCCGACCCAGTTCGCGCCCACAAGCGCGCTGAGCCCGACCCCGAAAATAGTCAGCGCCAGCCCGCTCGCCACCTGATTGGCCAGCAGCACCAGCGCCAGAAACCCGAACAGCGCCGACATGGCCATGCCGGTCAGCCCGGCCGCGACCAGCGCCAGCACCATCGATCCGGTGAGTTTGGCGGTGACGAAACCGCTCACCGCCCCCATCAGCATCATGCCCTCGATACCCAGATTGAGCACCCCGGATTTCTCGGTGACCAGCTCCCCCGTCGCCGCCAGCAGCAATGGTGTGGCGGTGGCGATGATCGCCAGAATCAGCGGTGTGAGATAGGCATGATCCATCAGCTCGCGCTCCTCGGTTTAATGTGTCCGATTCGGATCCGGTGAGTCAGCAATATATCCACCCCGAGCAGGAAAAACAGCAGCAGCCCCTGGAACACGCCTGTCACCGCCAGCGGCATGTTGAGGGTGATCTGGGCCATCTCCCCGCCCAGATAAGAAAGGGCCACCAGCAGCCCGGCAAACAGGATGCCGACGGGATGCAGCCGTCCGAGAAACGCCACGATAATCGCAGTAAACCCATAGCCGGGAGAGATTTTCGGCACCAGCTGGCCCACCGGCCCGGCCACTTCGAACAGCCCGGCCAGCCCGGCCAGCGCGCCGCCGGCCAGCAGGGTCATCCAGATGGTCACGGTCTGGGAAAAGCCGGCGAAGCGGGCCGCATGCGGCGCCGAGCCGGTGACCCGCACCTCATAGCCCGGCAGGCTGCGGCTGATAAAGAACCAGCCCAGCAGCACCACGATCAGCGCCGCCAGAAAGCCGCCATGCAGCCTGGTGCCTTCAAGCAGCAGCGGCATCGAGGCGCTGTCGTGAAACATTTTCGATTCCGGGAACGAAAACCCGTCCGGATCCTTCAGCGGCCCATTGACCGCCCAGGTCAGGAGCAGCTCGGCCACATAAGTCAGCATCAGGCTGGTCAGCAATTCACTGGCGTTGAAATGGGTGCGCAGCAGCGCCGGAATCGCCGCCCAGGCCATCCCTCCCAGAATGCCGCCGGCGATCATCAGCGGCAGCACCAGCACACTGTCCACCCCGTGCAGCGCCAGCCCGATCGCCCCGCCGGCGATCGCCCCTATGATCAACTGCCCTTCCGCGCCGATATTCCACACATTGGCCCTATAGCCGATCGCCAGGCCGACCCCGATCAGAATCAGCGGCGTCGCCTTCAGCAGCAGTTCGGCAATGCCATAGCTCGTCATCACCGGCGCGATGAAGAACTGATACAGCGCTTCGAGCGGATCGAAGCCGAGCAGGCCGAACAGCGCCGCGCCGCTGATCACCGTCAGCACCAACGCCAGCAGCGGCGAGGCGAATTTCATCACCCGTGAGGTTTCCCTGCGCCGTTCCAGCATGATCATGACGCCAGCCTCGCCTTGCCGATATCGGCCCCGCCCATCAGCAGGCCGATCTCCTCGATGGTGAACTCATGGGTGGGGTGGGCGCCCGAAAGCTTGCCCTCATGCAGCACCGCCAGCCGGTCGCTGATCAGCATCAATTCGTCCAGATCCTGCGAAATCACCAGAATCGCCGTCCCGCGCCTGGCGAGGTCGAACAGGGCCTGGTGAATGGCGGCGGCAGCACCCGAATCCACCCCCCAGGTCGGCTGCGCGGCGATCAGCACATCCGGGCTCTGCACGATCTCGCGCCCGATGATGAACTTCTGCAGATTGCCGCCCGACAGGGCGCCCGCCTGGGCCTGGATGCCGCGGCAGCGCACATCGAACTGCCCGGTGATATCGGCGGCCAGATCCCGCGCCGCCTGCATGCGCAGCGAGCCATACCTCACCAGCCCCAGCCTGAGATAGCCGGTCAGCAGCACATTCTCCGCCAGATCCATGTCCGGCACCGCCCCCTGCCCCAGCCGTTCCTCCGGCACGAAGGCCATGCCGTGCCTGCGCCGCCGGCGCGGCCCCTTATGCCCGACCGCCTCGTCATTGATCACCACCATCTCCCGGCCCGGCGCCCGCACTTCACCGGTCAGCGCCATCGCCAGTTCCTTCTGCCCATTGCCGGCCACCCCGGCAATGCCGACAATTTCCCCCCCATGCAGCTCCAGATTGATATGGCTGAGGCTGACATCGAAATTATTCTGCCCCGGCACGGTCAAATCCCTGATTTCAAGCCGTTTCTGCCCGGCCTCGTGGCTGCTACGCCGCGGCGTGACCGGGCTGGAGCCGATCATCATCTCGGCCATGCTGCCGCTGGTCTCTTCGCGCGGATCGCAAGCCGCCACCAGCTTGCCATGGCGCAGAATGCTGGCCCGGTCGCACAGGGCGCGCACCTCGTCGAGCTTGTGGCTGATGAACAGAATGGCGCAGCCCTCATCCCTGAGCCGGCGCAGGGTCCGGAACAGGATTTTGGCCTCCTGCGGCGTCAGCACCGAAGTGGGCTCGTCCATGATCAGCAGGCCCGGCGATTGCAGCAGGCAACGGACAATCTCGATGCGCTGTTTTTCGCCCACTGAAAGCCCGGACACATGCCGGTCCGGCTGCAGCGGCAGCTCATAGCGGGCCGAGATTTCGGTGATGCGCTGGTTCAACGCCCGGATCGGCCCGGAATCATCGAGGCCAAGGGCGATATTTTCCGCCACCGTCAGCGCCTCGAACAGTGAAAAATGCTGGAACACCATGCCGATGCCGAGCTTGCGCGCCGCGGTCGGGCTGGCAATGGTCACCGGCTTCCCTTCCCATTCGATCACCCCCGCATCGGCCGACAGCACCCCATAGACGATCTTCACCAGGGTGGATTTCCCGGCTCCGTTCTCGCCGATCAGGGCGTGAATCTCGCCCGGATTGATCGACAGGTCGATATGATCATTGGCCTTGATGCCGGGGAAACTTTTACTGATGGCACTGAGCTTCAGGCGCGGCGCGGCGCCCTTGGGCTGCTGTGGCGGCTGTGGCGGCTGTGATCGCTGTTCCGGACCGTCTGTCACGGTATGTTGCTCCTGCGCCGGGGGCTGGCGAATCATGAAAACCGGCCCTGCCGGCCCATCTTCATCGCGATTTAAACTAGCGCCTGCGGCGTCAGAGTCTATGTCGGCACATCAGATTCTTGGGTTTTCTTCACAGAAATCCGCCCTGGCGCTTTAAGCGCGCTCATTAACCCTGTCCGCCGCTTTTCCCGGACCGGTCCATTTGCGGTTTGCCCACAGGGTTAATAATCTCTAAACTGCGCGTCATATGTAGCCGTATTCATTTCCGGCTGGCGCCAGCGGCGGACGCCAGACCTGCGGGGGTCGTAAACGTGAAAGATCAGAACCATCAGACCATCGAGCCGGCTGACGCGCGCCGTTTGCAGACAGCCATCAGAAAAGCCAGGATCGTCCAGGCCGAGCGCTCCGACGCCATGTCGGATCTGCGCGAGGCCGACATCGCCCGGCTGGAACTGCTTGCCGAGGCCCTCGAGCCGGTAATCGACGAACTGCCCAAGGACACCAGCCAGTTCGACTGCAAGGTCGTCGAGAGCGATCGGCCGCGCCTGTGGGTCGACATGCTGGCCTATGTGATGATGGGCCGCGACCGCCGCACCTACCAGTTCATGAAATCGACCCGCGCCGGGCGCCAGACCCTGTTCGAAAGCACCAGGGTCGATGATATGTCCGACCACATCACCGACTATATCGCCCACCGCATCATCGAGCGGGAAAAGGCGCTCGACGCCGCGCCGGACACCGCGAACAGCGCCGTCCATGCCGAGCCCGCCCCGAAGGCGGCCGCCGCCCGGAACACCGGGTTGCTCCCCTTCATTCTCGGCTTTGTGCTCGGCGGCGGCTCGGTGGTGCTGATCAGATGGCTGGCCATGTCCGGCCTGATCTGAGCCGGCGCGAGGCCGCGAGCCTCGCTGGCATGTTACAAATTGTAACACCAATTGAATTGGCCCCGGCCATCCCCATTGCTATGAAGGGCGCACGGAACCGCGAGGATCTCCGGCGGCGTTGGCTGGCCGGAAGGGCATGTATTAACCATGAACACCAGCGGCATTTCCACCTCATGACCCGGTGAGTAGTAGCGGGGGCTAGGTAAAGATGAGCATGTTGACACCGACCGAGAACAAGACGCTTGAGCAGAAGCTGGGGGGTTTTGCCTCATTGACCGACGGGCTTGATTATGCCGCCCGCGGCGAGACCGGTTTCAACTTCTATTCCGCGCGCGGCGCGCTGGACATCGCGATGCCCTATGCGGATCTGCGCGAGCGCGCCCTCACCGCGGCCCGGCGCCTGAAGGGCTTTGGCCTGCAGCGCGGCGACCGCGTCTGCGTTATCGCCGAGACCTCGCCCGAATTCATGGCGGTGTTTTTCGGCTGCCAATATGCCGGCCTCATTCCGGTGCCGCTGCCCTACAGCATGTATATCGGCGGCCATAATGCCTATGTGAAGCGCCTCAGCGGCATGATCGGCAATGCCGGCGCCAATCTGGTCCTGGCGCCCGAAGGCCTGCACAAGCTGGTCTGCGAGGCGGCCGAACTGGCCGATTGCGATATCTGCATCACCCATGAGGCCTTCAACGAACTGCCCGTCAAGCGCATTGAGCTTGAACCGCTCACCGCCGAAGACCCGGCCTATATCCAATATTCCTCGGGCAGCACCAGCGACCCGAAAGGGGTCATGGTCACCCAGCAGGCGATCGCCGCCAATGCCCGGGGCATTCACCAGGGCATGCAGCTCACCCCCGGTGAGCGCGGCTTTTCCTGGCTGCCGCTCTATCACGACATGGGCCTTGTCGGCTTCTTCCTGTCGCCGCTGCTCGGCCAGTGCTCGATCGATTATCTCTCGACCCCGGCCTTTGCCCGCCGTCCGCTGCTGTGGCTGAAGATCATGTCCGACAATGGCTGCGCGGTCGCTTTCAGCCCCAGTTTCGGCTATGAGCTGGCGGTGCGCCGCCTGCGCAATGAACTTGATGAGCTCGATCTGAGCAAATGGCGCATTGCCGGCATTGGCGGCGACATGGTCCGGCCCGAGATTCTGAACAGTTTCGGCGAAACTTTCGCCCCGGCCGGTTTTGACGCCAATGCCTTCGTGCCCAGCTATGGCATGGCCGAGGCCACCCTGGCGGTGACCTTCCCGCCGCTCGACCGCAAGATCAAGGTCGACCGCATCGATCTGGCTCAGGCCAAGATGTTCCGCCGCGCCGTGCCGCGCCAGGAAACCGACCAGGACGGCGCCGTCACCACCCGCGATTTCGTCGCCTGCGGCAAGATCATCGATGGCCATGAGCTCTGCGTGCGCGACGACCACGGCAAAGAGCTCGGCGAACGCGAGATCGGCCATATCCTGATCAAGGGCCCCAGCATCATGGGCGGCTATTTCGAAAATCCGGCCGCCACCGAAAACGTCATGCAGCCTGACGGCTGGATGGATACCGGCGATATGGGCTATCTGCTGGATGGCGAAATCGTCATCACCGGCCGCTCCAAGGATCTGATCCTGCATAATGGCCGCAATATCTGGCCGCAGGATATCGAATGGGCCGCCGAGGCCATCGCGCCCCTGCGCCATGGTGACGCCGCGGCCTTTTCCATCGAAGAGGATAATGACGAGCGGGTGGTGGTTCTGGTCCAGTGCCGCACCGCCGATCAGGAACAGCGGAATTCCCTGCGCCGGGAAATCGGTGCGGTGATCCAGCGCCATGCCGGCGTGGATTGCAATGTCGTGCTGGTGCCGCCGCGCAGCCTGCCCTTCACTTCGTCGGGAAAACTGTCCCGCATGGGAGCCAAAACAGGCTTTCTCAGCGGCCAGATTGCCGAAGTCTCCTGATCCGTTCGCGCGCGCCCGGCCCCTATGCGCAAGCTTGCTTTTCGCCGGGTCTGTAGAGTTTTCAACCCCCCGCGCCTGAACGGCGTCGGCAACGCCGAGCGCGTCCATGCCTGAAACCATTGCCATAACCGGCGCCACCGGATTTGTCGGCCGTCATGTCGCCCAGCGTCTGAGAGACGAGGGCCATCATGTGCGCCTGCTGGTGCGCAGGCCCGAGGCGGCGATGTGGCTCGAGGGCTTCGAGGTGATCCAGGGCGCGCTGGAAGACGCCGACAGCCTGAAATGGCTTTGCGGCGGCGCCGATGTCCTGGTTCATTGCGCCGGCGCCATCAAGGCCAGGCACAGCGCCGGGTTCGAGCGGGTCAATTACCAGGGCACCAAGGCGGTGGCCGAGGCCGCCGGCGCGGCCGGTGTGCGCCGGTTCATCCATCTTTCGTCCCTGGCCGCCCGCGAGCCGGGCCTCTCGCAATATGCCGCCAGCAAGCGGCGCAGCGAGATGGCGGTGCGCGAATCCGGCCTCGATGAGATCACCACCATCCTGCGGCCGCCGGCCA